>JANLIN010000080.1 GCA_024654345.1 Candidatus Komeilibacteria bacterium | reverse complement strand
GGAAGACCTGTTGATTGATAAGTCCGAACTGGAGACGCTTATAAAAGAGTCAATGGATCGGAAGAGGTTTCGGAAATATGCTTTGGAGGTTGTTTAGACACTATTTCTTGACATAATTTAATCATATGCTAGATTTAAGGTAATTACCGCACCATTTTTGGCGTCGGTTTTTTATTTAGCTACTCGAATTTATTCTAAGAGCCGCATCAGTGGGGTCTGATTGGTGTGAAGAAACCCACTGTCATAACTGATATTAAAAAAATACTTTCATCTATATGAGGACACCGAGTGAAAAACTTTTAACCCTTTCTCTTTTTGCCGGTATCGGTCCCCGGACAGTGCTACAGATGGTAGAGGCCGGTTTTGACGGGGGAGAGCTGGGAGATAAGGAGGGGGTGTATAAAAAAATTCTAACCCCGGCGCGCTATGATGCTTGCAAAGGTCATATGGAAAGATTCGCAATCAGAGATTTTCTATTTTTTTTGGCGGAACAGAATGTCAAATTTCTCACGTTATTTGATGAAGAATATCCCTACTTACTCAAACAAATATATGACCCGCCGCCGGTTTTGTATTACTGTGGCGAGACGGATGCCTTGCAACACCCATTGTTGGCGGTAGTGGGGACGCGCTTTATGAGTGGCTATGGAGAAATGGCTATCAAGAAGCTTTTACCGCCCGTGATCAAAGCGGGGTTGGTTATTGTTTCCGGATTGGCGGTGGGAATTGATGCGGCGGCGCATCATCAGGCGGTGACTGGGGGAGCGCCAACGGTAGCAGTCTTGGGGAGTGGCGTGGACACTGCTAGTCTGTATCCCCGACAGAATTTCCAGTTGGCGCAAGAAATTTTATCCAACAAGGGCCTTCTCCTTTCGGAGTATCCGCCTCTAACGGGGGCGCGGGGGGAGTATTTTCCTCGTCGCAACAGAATTATAGCGGGTTTAGCGAAGGCAACCTTAGTAGTAGAAGCGGCGGCCCGATCCGGCTCATTAATAACGGCGTGCCAGGCATTAGAACAGTGTCGTGAGATATTAGCGGTGCCCGGGAATATAAATCAAGTCGGCAGTGTGGGTGCCAACATGCTATTGAGCAAGGGAGCACACGTAGCACAGACAGCAGATGATATACTTAGACTATATAATATGAAGGATACCGGCATTACCCGACCCGAGCTAACGGAAGATGAGTTGAAGATAGTTAACTTGTTGTGTAGCGAAGCTTTGTCGGTCAATCAACTGACGGAAAAGTTGAGTTGGGAATTAACTCAGGTACTCAAGAATTTGACGGCTCTAGAGTTGAAGAGTGTAATCTACACGGCCGAGGAGAAGTATTATCTGGCTTGACCGAAAAGATTAAATATACTACGATACCTTTCGAAAGAAAAAGTTATTGCATGGTTGACTCCAATAGACCACTGTCGAAGTCTTCATATTTCGATTGATCACTAAAATGTAAATTTATACAATACAATGACCAAGAAACTTATTATAGTAGAATCTCCCACCAAAGCTAAAACCATTAGCAAGTTTTTGGGTAAGGATTGGGATGTGCAATCTTCATTCGGACACGTACGTGACTTGCCTAAGAGCGACCTCGGAATAGATGTTGAAAATGATTTTGTGCCCAAATATGTCATTCCCACCAAAGCACGTAAGGCCGTAAATTTACTGAAAAAAAAGGCGGAAAAAGTGAAAGAAGTTTATTTATCGACTGATGAAGACCGGGAAGGGGAAGCTATTGCTTTGAATTTGACAGAAGCTTTAAAGCTAAAAGAAGAGGTTATTAGAAGAGTGGCGTTTCATGAAATCACCGCTACCGCCGTCAAAGAAGCGATTGATTCACCTCGTGAGATTGACTTGAATCTAGTGGATGCTCAGCAGGCACGACGGATTCTAGATAGGTTGGTGGGCTACAAACTCTCACCGTGGCTATGGAAAAAAGTGGCCAAAGGTTTGTCCGCTGGTCGTGTTCAATCAGTCGCATTGCGACTGGTAGTGGAAAGAGAGCGAGAAATACAAGCTTTTAAACCGGAGGAGTATTGGAAGATTGTGGCGGAGTTTGTTCGCGGCGATAAATACCCAGCCAACCTTGTAGCGATCGATGGAAAAAATTTGGACAAAATGGCTATCAAAGATGCGGCGAGAGCGGAGGCTATTTTAGCCGATCTAAAAAATAGTAAATACCATATTAGCAGAATTGAGAAAAAGGATGAGACAAAAAATCCACCATCACCTTTGACAACCTCCTTATTGCAACAGGAAGCCAACCGTCGTTTCGGCTATTCATCCAAGCAGACAATGATGATCGCCCAACAGCTTTACGAGGGAATTGAGGTCGGCGGCGGTCAGGAAGGGTTGATCACTTATATGCGTACTGACTCGCAAAATTTGAGCCAGAAGTTTTTGGAAGAAGCCAGAGATTATGTCAAACAGAAGTTTGGTGGCGATTATATTCCGGAGAAGGCTCGTCTCTATCGTACAAAGAGTAAGGGGGCGCAGGAGGCGCACGAAGCTATTCGCCCGACAGAAGTGAGCCGAACACCGGAAAGTATCAAGGATTTTTTGGAAGCAAAACAGTATCGGCTTTATAAGATGATCTGGGAAAGATCAGTGGCCAGTCAAATGACGGCGGCCAAGGTGGCGGTGACGAACCTATATATAAACGATAAGTCGGATAAATATACTTTTGGTGTCAATGGTGCCATCATCAAATTTCTCGGCTATTTGGCGGTCTATCAAAATTATTCTATCAACACCATTCTCCCTGATTGCCAAGAAGGCGAAGCGGCGGATCTGCAGAATGTCCAAAGTCAACAGAATTTTACCAAGCCGCCGGCTCGTTATTCTGACGCCGGACTTGTGCGTCAGTTAGAAAAAAGAGGTATTGGTCGCCCCTCCACCTATGCGCCGATAATCTCCACTATTATTGAAAGAAACTATGTTCGACGTGAAGAGAAAAGATTACAGCCCACGGAGATTGGTTTTGTCGTCAATGACAGGCTGGTGGAACACTTCCCGCAGATTGTGGACTACGGATTTACTGCTCAAATGGAAGAAGATTTTGACAATATCGCCGATGGTGACCAGAAGTGGCAGCCAGTGATCAAAAATTTCTATGATCCTTTTGCTCTATTGTTGGAAAAAAAATACTCTGAGGTGTCCAAAGATGAATTGATCGAGCAAACCGATGTGAAGTGTGAAAAATGTGGCGGGCCGATGATTATAAAAATGGCGCGTTTCGGTAAGTTCATGGCTTGTGCCAATTTTCCAGAGTGTCGGTTTACCAAGTCTTTGGATGATGACAGTAGTGAATCGGCGTACTTGGAAGAGAAATGCCCTGATTGCGGTGGTCGTCTGATGAATAAACAGGGGCGCTTCGGCAAATTCGCTGCCTGTGAAAATTATCCGGAATGCAAATTTACTCGCAATACGGCCGCTAAGACCGGTGTCAAATGCCCCGAGTGTGATAAGGGTGAGCTGGCGCAAAAAAGAACCAAGCGCGGTCGGATCTTTTATGGGTGTGATAATTATCCAAACTGTAAATTCGCTCTCTGGGATAAACCACTGACTGATAAATGCCCCAAATGTAAATCAATCCTGGTGGAGAAGAAAAATGAAATTAAATGCTCTAACACAGAATGTGATTATTCTATGCCAAAAGAATAATCCGGTTTTAACCAATATTCATCATATATTTTGTTTACAATTAACTAAAACATATGGCTTATTGTCCACAATGCGGTGGTTATAACTTTGACGCTGAGTCGGGCTGTTCCGACTGTGAGTATAGGGGCGATAGTGATCCGATGATTGATAAAGCGAAAGTACGTTCGCAAGAACCACAGGTGAGTAAGGTGGTACGTGAAGAGGATAAATTGGCCGAGAAAAGAGATTCTAAGAAGCGTTTGAGTTTTTGTGGAGTATGTGGGCGCGAGTTTGAAACTCAGGGACTGGGTTTGATCTGCCCACAGTGCAAAGCTAAGGACCAACCGACGGATAACAAGGGGTGGCTGGAAAGAAAAAAGTAAAGTGAGGGTATTCAATAGCAACTATTGATCAGAAGAAGCGGTGAACATTTTCACGGCTTCTTTAATTTTGCTTACCCAGTTCTTGCCGAGTTGGGACTGGAATATTCGAAGTTCATTTTCTTTGAACTCCCAGGCTGGCTGTTGGTCGAGTAAACGAGAGATGATTTTGTGGTTTAGTTCATCTTTGAAAGTCAAAATAAATTTGATTTCGCCCGCCCTATCTTTTTGACTATCCAGCGTAATAATACCCGCCTGCTGGCAGAGGATTTTGATCGCCATCACTTGGTAAAGATTGTCAACTTCTTTTGGCCATGGTTTATCAAGTCTGGAAAAATGCTGTTGCAATTCTTCCAGACTACGACTGGCACTAGCCAGTTGGTAAAATTTGAGGCGCCCCACCGGTGTTTCAAAGAGTTCGGCGGGCAAACTGTAATTAATAGGTAGGTCAACCGTGGTATCCAAAAGTGCTTGTGGCAAACGACCGCTTTGGATCTCGGTGATGGTCTGGTTTAGCAGCTCTCCATAAAGAGATAAACCGACCAACGAAACTTTACCGTGTTGCTGTTTGCCTAAAATATTACCGATACCTCGTATTTCCATGTCACGCATAGCGATCTGAAAACCGCTACCAAGTTCATGGGCTGACTGTAAGGCTTCCAACCTCTTGGCGGCCAGACCTTTTAGTTTGTGAGAGTGATAAAGAAAATAGGCGTGGGCTTTTTTATCCGAACGTCCGACGCGACCACGGATTTGATAGAGTTGGGCCAGTCCGTAATTCTGAGCGCCGTCCACTATCAAAGTATTCACATTGGGTAAATCAAGTCCATTGGCGATGATGGTGGAACAAATCAGTACATCAATCTGACCCGTATCAAAACGATGCATAACGGCGGCAATTCTGTCAGGCGGCAATTGTCCATGCATAATTTCATATCTATAGGTTGGCGCCAGCTTTTGCAAATATCTTAACTGTTCTTCTATGGTTTCAACTTTGTTATATAAATAATATACTTGACCGCCGCGGACGATTTCATCCGCCAGAGCTTTTTTAACCAATTCCTCAGCAAAGGGTTTGATATATGTTTCTATCGGTTGTCTACCCACGGGCGGTGTTGCAATGACGCTGATGTTGCGAAGTCCGCTCAAAGCGAGATTTAAAGTCCGGGGAATGGGCGTGGCCGAAAGCGACAAAATATGTGCCGCCGCTTTCCATTCTTTCAATTTTTCTTTATCACGTACACCAAACTGTTGTTCTTCATCTATGATAATCAAACCGACGGAGCCATACTGAAGATCTTTTGACAGTAGTCGGTGTGTACCAATGATAATATTTGTTTTTTCGGCGGCGATATCAGAGAGGATCTTTTTTTGTTGAGAATTTTCCACAAAACGGGATAGTAATTCTATATTAACGGGATAGCCAGCAAAACGTTTGCAAAAAGTATCATAGTGTTGTTGAGCTAAGAGAGTGGTGGGGCACAGGATGATAACTTGATGATTGTTTAAAACTGTTCGCCAAGCGGCCCGCATAGCCACTTCCGTTTTACCGAAGCCGACATCTCCGCAAACCAATCTTTCCGTGGGTTTGGGTTCCTCCAAATCGGCCAGCGCATCATCAACCGCCGCTTGTTGGTCGGGTGTTTCCTGGTAAGGAAAATCGTGAGCTAATTTTGTCTCCGCGGTCGGGTGAGGTGGTAGAGCGATGCCTGTTAACATCTCCCGACGGGCATAGAGATTGAGGAGTTCCTGAGCCGTTCGGATCATGTCTTGCTTAAGTTTGCGAATGGTTTGTGGCCAGCTGGAGTTGACGCCCAAGCGATGGAGGATGGGATTGCGCACACCCAAATATTTACTGATCTTATCGGCTTGATCTACCGGTAAATATAGTTTGTCATTGGCGGCGTATTGTAAAACCAAATATTCACGGGTGATGCCATCAATTTGCTGGCTAGTCGTGGCGGTCAGCTTGGCGATACCATGATCCCGATGAACGACAAAGTCATCGATTGCCACATCAGGCACAAAGAAACGCCGAACGGACTTATCCGGTTCCGAGCGGAAAATTTCGTAATCAGTAATAAAAATAACTCTTTCCTCTATATCCGCTAATCCGGAAAAAGTGAAGTTGGGAAATAATTTTTGATCATCGATCGGCAGGGGGTAGCGTTGGGTCAAAGTTTTTAGGCGCGGTTCATTGGTGGTAATAACATTAACTTTCCAGCCGGTGGATTTTTTTTCCCGCAAAAATTTTTGTAGATCGGCCCAGCGCTGGTGGAAGGTGGGTAACGATTGTAAGCGTGGCTTTTCAGTCGCTAAACCTTGAGTGAGATATATCTTATGCCATGCATATTTTTCCAGTTCGCTATTTTCAGCCAAGGTTTCTGCGGATAAAAACAGGGATTGGCCGGCGACATAATTCCGCGGTGATTCTTTTTGTTTTATAATCTCCGTCGCAGGCGTTACTATCAGGTCGGCAACATTGGCGCCTATTTTTTTATTATCAGTATCTATCAGCGATATTCTCTCCAGTTTCTCCGGGGAAAATATCAAACGGTATACTTTTTGTTCTTGTAGTGGCCAAATATCCATAGTCTCTCCATGGGGAGATATTAAACCCGGTTGGTCGGCCAACCTATTTACCGTGTAGCCAAGCTCAACAAGAGTTTTGCGAAATTCGTACGGATCGAGCTTGTCGCCGGGGGAAAGAGTAATAATTCTTTTTTGCCAGGAATCCAAACGGGGGAGTCGTTGCGTCATTAAATTTGTCGGTGTAGTGGCGATGACAATTTTTTTACCACGTAATATTTGATAAAGTAACGCGGCCGGGGGTGGTTGATCGGTTGGCCAAACTTGCAGGTCGGTTGATTTTTTTTGTTCTCTTATCCACCAGCGAAGTAACTCAAAACCTCTTTTTAGCTGCCAGTCATTATTAAAGATAACCCAAAGAACTCGCCCGTCGAGAAGACGAGGAGTCAGATAAACGCGGGAAAAAAAATTGTCATTCCCGCCGATATGGATAATTTCGGGCGGTTTATCGGTCATTTATTGTGCAAATCCTTGACAGAAAAGCTTGACTATGCTAATATACATCGTTATTCGCAGATTGGCAACCAGTCTCCCGTAAGCCAGTTGCCCGATTAGAGCGTCCCTCCTCGCTTCTAATCATTCCGGCTGAAAATAAGGCGCGCGGTCCTCGTGACCATAGCCTTACGCTGGTTTATGGGATATTGTTTATCAATTGTTCATAAAAAAGAGAGGAATCTCATGAAAATAATTTCTTTGGTAATTCTTGCGTGCATCTTTTCTGCCTGTGGAGTATTCGAAAGTGATTGGGATAAAATAGAGAATATAGTGAATTCTCATTATGAAGCCTTTGAAAGAGATAGCAAAACCGTTCCTCTTGATGAAGAATATGCTGTGGTATTCTTTTTTAGTCAGGACAAAATGTTGGAGGCGGCGTTTATAATAAGGAGTGGTAGACTGATTAACAGTATCGTATACAGCAAGGGTGGGGAAATGAAGTCTGCCATTGATTACACTGCTTTAGCTGACGGTAAGATATACTTCGCAAATGACGGGAGTGTATATCTGTGGGACCGAAAAGTACGACAGGGCGATTATCTGTCGGAGGAAATATTTAAACTCAAAGAAACAGTCTTGACGTTGAGCAATCTTCTCAAAGTCAAGTGGTTAGAAATTATTAAGACAGATACATCTGATGAAATGATTGTTTCTTAAGAGTACCACGTAAGGGGTAGATCTAGATTTTAATCACCACCGCTGTTTATATGGACGGTGGTTTTTTTATTCCTTTTCGTGAATCAGTGGCAGGGTTTCAAGCGGGCCGCGCCAAGTTTGACTTAGCTGAGACAACGACACCCGAAGGACATCGTATAACGAAACCCGATTGAGCTCGGTTACTGGAGAGGAAGTGAGGACACTGATAATCAAATCCTCACCCCCCAGCCCCCTCTCCTTTAGAGTACCAAAGGCGAGGGGGTCTATTTAACTTCGACATCTTTTCGCTTCAGCCCTTCCATGCCCCATCCCCTCGGGCTGATATTCCGAACCCCGAACGACACCGTTCGACGAAAACCGATTATTTGTTGACAAAATGGGCACCAGGGTATAAAACTATATAAATTAGTAAATTAACAAATAGGAGCAATCGTGAATAAATATTTGGCTTCAGTAATAGTTGTGTGTTGTCTAAACCTCAGCGGCTGTTATGTAGAAGATTTAGTCGCTCCCCAATCGGAGACGATTATAATCGTTTACAGCAGTGACAGTATCGCTGTCTATGAAGTTGGGCATATTCAGTTGCTTTTTAACTTCAAGAATCTCACTGCTCGCTCAATTACGATAACAAACGGCAATGATCGCGCTATTGGTGTTGATATTCGTGACAGGGGTAACGCCGGTATCGTGATACTGAGTGATAGTTGGATAGGCGGCGGCAAGTCAGTCACCAAACAAGCAGTGTTCTATGAGAATCAAGAAATTGCCGTGCGTTTGGTAGTTTACAAAAGCATGAGTCAGACCATCTCTGATTTTATCGCCGCCCTCGGTGATGGATTTTGGGATAAGTTGGAAGATACCTGGGTGGATATCAAGTATGAGAGGAATTTAATAATCAAACTTTGAAAGGATCGAGATGAAACTGAAATATCGCTATGATCTAAACTTACCGTATACAATCGGTATCTGTAGTGTGATTTTAATAGCAATAGGGTTGCTGGGAGTCGAAAACGAATATAAACTGTCGTATTTTTTTATGGTGATCGCTCTCACGGGGTTTATAGCCACCGCCAATGTACACATAAAAAATATAGAAGCGAGAAAGATGTGGCGGCATTACTGGGCGCGTGCGGTTTATGTGATAACCAGTCAAAATTCAGAGACTAAGGTGTATGTCCCTTTTTCAGATGACATACCGCTGATGTTTGAGGAATATTCGGAGATGAAGCATGGGAAACTATTAAGCGCGCTGATCATAAAACTGGAGAAAGAAATCTCTGAAAAGCGAAGCGCGGTTGATGTCCTGCGAGAAATACCACGAGGGTTACAACCAATTGCTGTGAATGGGGAATAGACTACAACATAAAGGAAAAGGCATGCGGGCCGGAAGCTTGCATATATTCAATATCAGAATAGGAGACAGAATGATGAGCAAAACATATTCCTATGATACCGCCACTCCGCCAACGCTGTTTACTTTGGCGTTTATTTCTCTGATCTACGGTATGGGCTTGCTGTGGCACTCCAATAATCCGGTAACGCTTGTGATAACAGCCATAGTGATAGGCTACGCGCTGCGGATACAGTGGAAAAACCAGCAAGCTGATAGAGTCTGGATAGAGTTATGGAAAAAGTGCGGTTACGCTGTACTGAGGAACAAAGGAGAGATTGAGGTCGTTCTCGCGCACGAGCGGAATGTGCCACGTAAATTTGAGGTTTATTCACCGGCTGTACACGACGCTGAAGTGGAGCAGGCCTTGAAGAGTGTGTTGAAAAAGGCAGATAAGCTCTCCCGAATGAAAAAAAATTTAACAAAAATCCGACCATAACCATGGCCGGATTTTATATTATCTGGATCTAGTTATAACGATTCATGGCTTTATCCAGCCCTTGTTCCAGATACAAGCTGATGGCCTCGGTAGTAGTATTCAGGATGTCCGGTAATATCTTTTTTTCATCTTTACTGAATTTTTGCAAGACAAATTTTTCTGCTGGCATGATCAATTCCGCGGGTGGTTTGATACCAACGCGCAAACGGTCAAAATCACTGCCCCGGAGAAAAGTAATGATTGATTTAATACCATTGTGGCCGCCGGCCGAGTCGAATTTGCCGAGACGGATGGAGCCGAAAGGTAGATCCAAATCATCATAGACTACCAGGATGTCTTGATTGGTGCAGTGGTAATAATTTTTTAGCGCTCCCAGAGCTAAGCCGGAATTATTCATGAATGTCAGCGGCTTGGACAAAATCAATTTGTCGTCATCATAAGTATCCTCAATGATATAGCTATTGAAGCGAGGATTCTTATGCCACTTGCCCGAAGTTAATCTATCGGCAAAAGCATCCAGTGCCAGCCAACCCAAGTTGTGTCTGGTTTTCGTGTATTTCATTCCCGGATTACCTAGGCCGACTATTATTTTCATAGTTTGATATCATTATTTGTATCTTCTTCTTGTTCATCTTCAAATTTAAGTTTATCACGGTGCTTATGCTTCAAGTCAACTTGATCTTCCTCAATAAAAATAGGCGTGCCCAAATAACCAAATTTGAGACGCAATTGTTTTTCCAGATATTTAAAGTATGCTTGGTGCAGGGGAGCGCGCGCATCGAGACGCAGCACAAAGCGGGGTGGGTTCACGTCTACTTGCTTGAAACCGATGATATAGGGATGTCGTGTTCCCTTGGCTTTTTTTGGTAAATTCTTTTTTATGGCTGATTTGAGAAATTTGTCGGCCGCGTTATCCATTATCTCCCGCCACCTTTCACTATAAACAGTTTGCGCCAGCTCCAGAAGCTTATGAACCCGTTGTTCGTTCACGGCGGAGGTAAATATAATCGGAGCGTAGCTGATAAGCGGTAAACTGTCGTAGATATCGGCGGTATAGTCATTGATCGTATTTGTTTCCTTATCTTCAACCAAGTCCCACTTATTGGCGACTATGATACAGCTACGCCCTTTCTCCTTAATCAAACTGGCGATTTTTTTATCTTGAACAGTTATTCGTCGACTGATATCAAGTACCAATATCGCCAGATCCACACTGTGAATAATATCTTTTATCTGCTCGATACTGAATTTTTCTACGATACCGGAGTTGCGACGTTTGCGACGCAGTCCGGCGGTATCCAAAATTTCATAGTTTTTGTCGTGAAAATTAAAATCAATTATCTGAACTCCGCGAGTGGTATGTGGTTGATCAGAGACAATGACTCTTTCTTCACGAAGAATGGCGTTTACCAATGAAGACTTACCGGCATTGGGTTGACCAAGAAACATCATACGTAGCGGACGGGTAGTTGCGAGGTTGTCAGATTTTTTTCTGGTGGATCGCGGTGAGATAGAGGTCAGATGTTCGACAATTATATCCAAAAGGTCGCCAATACCACTGCCATTACTGGCGGAAACAGGCTGAGGCTCTCCCACTCCCAAACGATAAAATTCGGTGGCCAAAGTACGGTGCTTTGCGCTATCCGCCTTATTTGTAACCAATATTATTGGCGTCGATCCCTTTTTTAGCAAATTTGCCAATTGGCGATCCGCCGGCATCAATCCATCTCGGATATTGACCACTAACAATATTAAGTCAGCTTCCTTAATTGCTTTTTCGGCCTGAAAGGCGATCTGCTTTTCTATCGGATCATTGGGATTGATATCCATGCCACCAGTGTCTACAACGTTCAATTCCTCACCGCGCCACAGACATATGCCAGTCAAGCGATCACGCGTTGTTCCCGGCACGGAGCTTACCAGAGCTTGACTTGTTTCTGTCAATTTATTAAACAAAGTTGATTTGCCGACATTTGCGCGTCCGACGATGGCGATACGATGGTTATTCATTTATTTGGTTTACATTTTGCTGATAAACGAAGTCTTGTCCCAGAATTAGGATGAAATCAGGAGTATTTTCGGGGGTATAATCCCCAGCCAAGTGTGGTGGCAAAGAAGTTGTAATCAGGGCCTGAGATGTCATTTCTTGTAGTAGGGCTAGGGTAATGGGTTTGGTGCCGGCGGATAAATCATAAATGATACTACGTTGAAAATCTCTGGTAGCGGCATTTTTAAAATTAGTAACTTCAAGCCCCTTGGTTTTCAATTGCTGACTGACATTGTACGCCAGTCCCGCCGTATTGGTGCCGTTCTGGATCTCTATACTCGCTTCCTCATCAGCAATGGCGGCCTCAGTAAAAATATTGGCCATCATTATTTGTAAGGACTGAAAGCCGTTAAGCGGCTGGAGGATATAAGCGCCGGCTTCGGTAATGCCAGCAGTCAGTAGACCGTCTGGACCATCGTCCAGGCCGCGGCGGATTATGTCAGCGGGCTGTACTTCTTTGAAGTGATCATAAATTCTTATGGAGTCCTTCAGTCCGATGTTTGTTTCTACATATTCGGTAAACAGACTGTACAATTTGTTAAGTCGATAAGGATTTAGCAATGTGCCTCCGTCGAGTATCTTTTCCTTTATAGCAAATAGAAGTTTTTGTTGGCGGCGGCTGCGTGCGAAGTCAGAACCTTCGCCATTATTGCCGTGACGACTACGAACATATTTTAATGCTTGCTGTCCATCCATTTGTTGCAACCCTTTATCAAAAGAAACAATTTGGTATTTATAATCAATGGTGGGGTACTGGTAATCGGTGAAGGCTCTCTCTACCTCTATTTCCACGCCGTTGACGGCGTCAACTATTTCCGCAAAGCCGCTGAAATCAACAACAGCATAGTAATCAATTGTAATGCCAAAGTTGTCACCGATTACTTTGGCCGCCAGCGAGCCCGGCATATCTAATTCTTGTCTTATACCCAAGGTATAAACTTCGTTAATTTTAGGATAATAACCGTCACTATATTTAACGATCATGTCGCGCGGTACGGAGACTAGAGACATTTGTCGGGTGGAGAATTTCAAACTGACGATGATGATAGTGTCGGTTAAATACGGTCCGTCGTGACCGCTACCACCCATGCCTAATAGCAATATATTTATTCTATCCTTTATTGGATCAGTCTGATTCTCGGTGGCCATAAAACCAGAGATCTGTTGCCAAAGATTTAATCTTTCGAGAGCACCGCCAAAACCGCCACCACCCTTGGTTCCTAGCAAGGCATTGGAGAAAAGCAAAAGTCCTCCCAAACAAGTAAAGACCAGTAAAATAAGAACCACGAGTCGTGTCCAGCCGCCAGCACGCCCCCGTCTGTCATCCGGTCGTTCGTCATACGTATGCAAAAAATCAACGGAAGGGTCTTTATCCGCTGATAGTCTTCTAGTTGAAGATTCTAGAGGTAGAGTTGAGGGATGAGGCGTGTCTATAGGCACTGTTTTAGACAGTGTCGACGGTTTATTTGTCACGCCTGATATACCGTCAATGTTAATGTAATCTTTACTCATAAATGTGTTTGAATTCTAATATAAAATAGTTGTTTGGTCAATTTGATTTTTATTGAATTGTCTGTTATAATCCGTCTACTTTGTGCGTTTTATGGGAGTTCTTTTGAAAGTAACCCCTCCGCCGATGTTTTAGGAACGTATCGACTCGGCGAAGGTGACTAGCTCCAGCCTTTCCTCCATAGGCGGACGCAGTGGCTGGGGTTAGACCCTCACGAAGTTTTTTTAACAACGATTCATCTAGTTCATTTATCTTGGGTGACTAGCTCAGTTGGTTAGAGCGCTGCATTCACATTGCAGAGGTCATAGGTTCAAATCCTATGTCACCCACCACTCGACTCGCTTTGACTGGCGTCAAAGCTCGCTCGTGGTTTCGGCCGTTGTACGGCCTCAACCGTGGAGGGATTGAAACGAGTCGAGTGGTGTCCCGAGCGAAGTCGAGGGGCAGATGAGCGTAGTTCCGACACATTTCAGCGTATTTGACTCGTCGAGTCGGACTCGGCTCGCTCGTGGTTTCGGCCGTAGTACGGCCTCAACCATGAATATAACCACAGATTCGTCGTGGAGAATATAAGCTAGGATTAATCCCCGCCTCACACTGGCATATTATACTAGTAGTCGCTAATTTTATTTATTTTCTAACATAATTTTGTGACCGAAGAAGAAGTAGCCAACACAGACAGCCAAGACTCCGGACAATCTTTTGGAGGCTTTGTTTTAGAAATGGTGAAACTACTACTAATCTCTTTACTGATAGTAGTGCCTATTCGAGCCTATGTCGTGCAACCTTTCTATGTTGATGGGGCTTCTATGGAACCAAATTTCCATGATGGCGAATATTTAATAGTGGATGAAATCAGTTATCGCTTTACCGAACCGGTGCGCGGTGAAATTGTAATCTTTCATCCACCTACCAATAACCGAGTATTTTATATAAAAAGATTAATCGGTTTGCCGGGAGAGAGAGTGGTGATAGATGACGGGGAGATAAAGGTATATCAAGAGGGTGAGAGTGAGCCCTTTTTTGTAGATGAGACGGAGTATCTTAGTGCCGACTATCAACTCAGGGAAAGTGAATCTCACGATGTAACATTGGCTGAAAGTGAATACTTTTTAATGGGAGATAATCGTCGTAGTAGCTTGGACTCTCGACGGTTGGGACCGATACCGGAAAAGGCCATAAAAGGAAAGGTGCTATTGCGAGCCTTTCCGTTTGATAAGTTTGAAATAATTAATTCACCTACTTACAAATAAACTATGTCAAAAAAAGAAAAAAAAGCTTTTCAATTGGTCAAAGGGATGAAAGATATTCTGCCGGAGGATCAACGCTACTGGGAACATGTACGAAGGATCGGGCGTGAATTAGGTAGCCAGTATAATTACGGCCGTATCGATACTCCCATTCTGGAATTTACAAAATTATTTGACCGTTCCGTCGGTGCTTATACTGACATTGTAGAGAAAGAAATGTATTCTTTTCGGGACCGGGGAGACGAGGATATCACTTTGCGACCGGAAAATACGGCGGGAGTGGCACGTGCTTATATAGAGAAAGGGATGGTCAACTTACCGCAACCGGTCAAATTGTATTATTTTGGACCATTTTTTCGCTATGACAAGCCGCAATCCGGTCGCCAACGTCAATTTTGGCAGATTGGCTTTGAAGCCATTGGTTCGGATGCCGCCGTACTTGACGCTCAAGTCATTAATATCGGGATGAAGTTTTTTCGGCGTCTGGGCCTAGCGGTGGTTGTGCAAATCAATAGCTTGGGTTGTGTGGACTGTCGACCGAATTATCAAGAGGTATTATCGGATTATTTAAAGGGTAAAAAAAATCAGCTGTGTGAAGACTGTAAACGGCGTGTCACTAAGAATCCATTGCGAGCTATAGATTGCAAAGAAGAAGAATGTCAAAAATTAATGGCTGACGCGCCACAACAAGTTGACTATCTATGTGAAGCATGCCGCGATCACTTTATTGCTACCTTGGAGTATCTGGATGAGTTGGAAGTCGTTTACAACCTTAATCCTAAGATTGTGCGGGGCCTGGATTATTATACTCGGACGGCCTTTGAGTACACTATTTCCGATCAAGAGTCAGGGCGTCAATCAGCCTTGGGTGGTGGCGGGCGTTACGATGGTTTAGTAGAAGAGTTAGGTGGCAGACCAACGGCGGCGGTGGGAATGGCGATTGGTATTGAACGCACCATCAAAGAACTTCGGGCACAAGATATTAAGGTGCCGGAAAAACAGGAATACGATATTTTTCTCGCTCAGCTTGGTAAGGAAGCCAGAAAGAAGTGTTTATCACTGCAAGATAAATTACTAGAGGCCGAAGTAAATGTGGCGGAAAATTTTTCTCGCGATGGCTTAAAGACGCAGCTTGAGTTAGCGAATAAGTTGAATGTAAAATACACTCTGATTCTCGGGCAGAAGGAAATAGTGGATGGAACAATTTTAATTCGTGACATGGAGGGTGGAATTCAGGAGGTGGTTGATTTTAACAAGGCCATACCGGAGGTAAAGAAAAGATTGAAGTTACGCGACGGGGAAGGGTCTTAATAGTCAAATAATGTCGGTTGGAGGAAGGAAGCGTTGAAATGAAGCGAGGAAGCGTCGAAGTGCCGAAGTGAGGTTTGCGATTATCAGCACCTCTTCACTTCCACGCTTCCTCTCTTCCTCTCTTCCCATCAATTTGACTAACTGCCATTTTCATGCTATTAATATTAGTAGAATTAATTAGTTATTAATCCAAAGGGGGTGAAACCTACGTGTTGGAAGTTAAACGAAAGCCCGGCGAAAGTTTTGAGAGTCTTTTACGCCGATTTACCAAAAAAACTATCCAAAGCGGACGAGTCTTACAAGTAAAGAAAATCAAATTTTTCCAAAAGGATAAGAGCGAATTAAGGCGCAAAGAAGCGGCTTTGGTACGTGAAGATTTTCGTAAAAAAAGAGATTATCTGCGCCGGATAGGAAAACTGGACGAATTCTTGGAAAAAAAGAAAAAAAGACGTTAATGAACTTAGTCGAAAAAATAGAAAAGGATAAGTTGACCGCCATGAAGGAACGGCAGGCTTTGCGCCTGTCGGTTCTTCGTATGTTATCAACGGCGCTGAAAAATGCGACCATTTCTAAGATGGAGATCTTGACCGATGATGAAGCTTTGAAAATCATTCGCACGGAGATCAAAAAGAGGCAAGATTCCATAGCTGCCTTTGATAAAGCGGGAATGGCGGATAAAGTGAAACAGGAGAGTCAGGAAAAGGAAATTTTGGAGCAATATTTGCCGCCACCAATGACGGATGAGGAGCTGGAGGTGATTGTCAAAGATACTTTAGCCACCGGTAATTTCACGCAAATGTCGCAGTTTGGCCAAGCAATGGGAGCCACTGTAAAAGCGGTCGGTGGCCGAGCTGATGGTCAGCGGGTTCAGACCGTAGTAAAAAAGCATCTAGGAGCCTAGTTTACACGATATTCGATTTAACCAAAGAAACAAAATTTTTATCGAGACACCATGCCGTCTCAATCAACTTTAATGAAAAAAAAGAAAAGAACTGCCTTGGGGCTGATATTTTTATCGGCGGCAGTTCTTTTTTTAATTTCCATGCCAGTCTTGGCGGCCGTTGATCTGGGATTGGGAGACGCGACGGACATTGGTCTCGGTGATCGGGATCTAAAAAGCATCATCGTTTTAATTGTCCGCATTGCTTTCGGCTTTCTCGGTTTAGTGGCGGTTATATTGATTCTTTACGGCGGTTTCATGTGGATGACCGCCGGTGGCAATCAGGACAGAATTGACAAGGCCAAACGGATACTGCGCAACACTGCGATTGGCTTGGTGATTATTTTAGCCGCCTTTGGAATCGTCGAATTTGTATTCCGCCAGCTGGGCTGGGCTACCGGTCTGCAGATCGGATCCGGCGGTGATCAATCATACGTTTATTCGGGCGGAGTGGCCGGCGGTGTAATTCGCTCGCACTATCCTCCGCGGGGTGCAATGGGGGTGCCGCGTAATGTTTCAATAGTTATAACTTTTAAGGAGGAAATAGACCCTGATACCATTATTGATAGTGATGGTAATTTGTTGACGGAAAATATTGTTATCGCCGACAATGAAGGTAGCGCTATCGGAGGTGCCAGCGCGGCAACGCAGGATAATTTTACATATGTAATAACGCCCTCTGATTATTTGGGCAATGAAAATGATGATACGCTGTATGTTGTCAGTTTAACCAGCGCCATCAACAAAGTTGGTGGTGAATCGGCATTTGGTCAGCTGGGTAGCTATGAGTGGCAGTTCACTGTTTCGACCGAGCTTGATCTGGGTCCGCCACGGGTCAAATCAGTGATTCCACGGGCTGATTCCGTCAATCCTAGAAACATTATTGTTCAAATCAACTTTAGCGAGCCGGTAAATCCGCTGAGTAGCGCTGGACATACTGATGATGAATTCAACCGCATCACTACAACGGTGGCTAATGGATCCTTAGTGGGTGGTAATTATCAAAGTGTTAATCAATATTACTCCGTGGAGTTTACGACTAGTGATTTATGCGGAATAAATTCATGCGGGCAGGAAGTTTACTGTTTGCCGGGCAGTGAGACACTGACCAGTCTGATTAAAGCGGCCACCCTGCTGGACCCAGCAAAGCCGGGCGCGGTTTTCCCATATGATGGCATAGTCGATATGGCGGGAAACTCTTTAGACGGTAATGCTGATGGTCAAACCAGCGGTCCGTCAGCCGATGATTATAGCTGGAATTATTCGACGACCGACGAGATAGATTTGACACCGCCAAAACTGACCAATGTTACCCCGGGAGTTTCAAGTACCGGTGTGAGCACCAGAGCTTTGGTGAAAGTTATATTTGATAAATTAATGATGTTGTCCTCGTTGACCGCCGAATCTATTATGATCGACCAAAATGTGAACTATTGGATTACCAGTCGTAATAAAGATAATACAACGCAATCTTTTATCAACCACGACGAGTTTACGGAATTTACTCCTCATCACCCGTTAGTTGATAACACTGTCCGTGATATTTATCAGAACTGTTACAATCCCACCGCCGGGCCCAATGATTTCCGTATCGGTGGCACGGATGCGACATATGGCTGGTCGGCCGGGACTTTCAGTGGACCGATCAACGCCACGGAAATAAGCGGACAGTTACGATTGAACGCCGCCGCGATTGCGACACCGGCCGGCATTGTGGAAGGTAGTTGGACATCGCCGACTCTCGATCTGGGGGCGGAAGTGAATATCGGCGGAGTATTTTCTCATGGCGATGTACCGATTGGTTCCAGCGCCGCGCTCCAGGTGCGGACCGGCGTGACGGTGGCTGATATGAATGTGGCTCCGTGGCAGACGGTGGCTCAGGACGGTAGTGTCATCGTTAGTGCCGGTCAGTACGCGCAGGTAAAAGTAGTTTTGAAAACGGCTCAACCGGGCGTGACCGCCCAGATCAATTCTGTCAGTATAAATTTGGTGGAATGAAAATATCGAAGCTACAAATAATTATACTTCTTGCCGGTATACTGGTTATTTTGCCAGTCGTGGTGTTGGCACAGCCGGATCTGGGATTGAACGAAGCGGCTGACATCGGTCTCGGCGGTACCGATATAAAAGTTACAATTACAAATATTATTCGCATCGCTCTCGGGTTCCTCGGAATTGTGGCGGTGGGAATAATTCTTTATGGTGGGTTTCGTTGGATGACGGCCGGTGGTGACGTGGAAAAAGTTACTCATGCCCGCAAATGGTTGATCAACGGTGCCATTGGCCTTGTTATTATCTTGGCGGCCTTTGGTATAGCCAGTTTTATTTTCAGCTCCTTATCTGATGCTACCGGTTTGAACAATTCAAATAGTGGTGGTGGCGGCGGTGGTGGTGGCGGTACCGGCAGTTACCTGGTCGTCAACAATATTAAACCGAGTAACGGTAGCACTGATGTGATAAGAAATGCGGTGATTAAAATATATTTTAACCGCAATATTGAGCCGGCTTCAGTGGTCGAGAGTGATTTTGTAATGACGCAAGTCGACGATGGCTCAACTGTCCCTTTTAGCGTCACGACTACCGGTCAGAAGATAGAGATAAGACCGACCAGAGAGTGTGAAGTGGAAGCGGCTGAATTCTGTTTGGCTGCTAACACGGAGTATCGAGTAGAGGTTCTGAACGGCAGTGTTACCAGTGTGGATAATAAGGATCTGTCGTGCGGTATATCCAATTGTATATCCAGCTTCACCACCGGTTTGATCGTGGATACAGAGGACCCCACGGTGAGTATTGTAGAGCCGCTACCTTACGCGGTTTATGCGGAAGGAAGTTTGATAAATATTATCGCCCAAGCCCAGGACGATAGTGGTGTGGCGGCGGTGGAATTTTATGTAAATAACTCCTCTCTTGGCTATGATAGCGATGGCGAGCCTTGGGTGATGACTTGGGACATCACCGGTCAGAATGCCGGCAGTGCCCACCAAATCCAAGCCCGCGCGGAGGATTATGATGACCACGACGCATATTCGGCCAGGGTACCGATAACTATTCGACCGCAATACTGCTTTAATGGTGTGCAAGATGGAGACGAAACGGGTGTCGATTGTGGCGGTTCATGTGGCGGGTGCTTGGGAGATAGCTGTGATATTGATCAGCAGACTCCCCAGTGTGACGCTGACCCCGGCTTCTGTGCGGTGGGTAGCTGTGATATTTTTGCCTGCGTATGTACGGAATCGCCGGTGATAACCAATGTCACACCCGACAACGGGGCGGTTGGTAATTATGTCACTATCTATGGTGCCGGTTTCGGTAATGATCCCGGTGTTGTTACTTTTTTGGGAACTACAGCGGTAGGAGATGAAGTAAATGCTTCTTTAGCCACTTGTACTTCGGCGTGGCAGAACAATCAGGTGATTGTACTGGTGCCGGAGGGAGGGGTCAGTGGTGCTATTCGCTTGACCAGTGTCGGAGGCGGATTTGACACTACTTTGGATGAGCGCGGCTGGCAGGGTGAATTTGCCGTCAATGATACAGTGAGACCAGGTGTTTGTAGCGTTAATCCGCCGCTGGGTACGGCCCTGTCAGACATTCTGACTCAAGGAACACAATTTTCCACCAATAATCCGGATAATAAGATTTTTGTCGGCGGTATCAGATCAGCCGTCAATGATTGGACAAATCAGTCCATCGACTCCACGGTACCAAATCTAGAAGATGGCACGGTATCGGTGTATGTTCAAGTGGATGGTGAAAACAGTAATCCAGTGGCATATACCGTGGTTCCAGCCGAGGATCGTCCACAAATATCCTATCTCGACCCGGTGCAAGGTCCTATAGGCCAGTACGTGACCATCTATGGTAGTAACTTTGGTTTCGTCGGATCTGATTTGCTTATTAACTTCAAGAACGCGGCGGGAGAAAGCGTATCGGCGGACATTGACTTTCCGGAGGCGTGTGGTGACTGGTCTCCTAGTGACACTGAAATTCTGATCAAAGTTCCTGACATCGTAGCGGCTGGCTATAATGTGGGGAATTGGACCGTCAGTGTGAACCGAGTGGGTAAGGAAAGCAATGCGGCGCCATTTGTGATAAATACTGAGCCTCTTACCCCCGGCCTTTGTTTACTTGATCCGAACAATGGACCGGTTGGCACACCGGTTAAGCTCTATGGTGAGGGCTTCGGCCAAACCAAGGGGACCGTCGGTTTTCATGATAACGTATCGGCGGTTGTAATCGGGGGGAACTGGTCAGAAAATGTCATTACGACTGGCGTTCCGGTGCAAGCAATAACCGGTCCCGCGTCCATGCGTACTAGTACCGACATAAACAGTAACAGTTTAAACTTTACGGTCGGAATGTGTACGATTGACAGTTGTTCTCCCGGCAGTGAATGTTGCGGAGATGGGGTGTGTCGCGCCACCGGTCAGTGCGATACGGGTTTGGGCGCCAATGAGTATACGTGGGAATTCATTACCGGCGCCGCCTGGCCGCCTTTTACGGTTAGTGAAGCTTGGCCAATGTGCGATGATGCTTGTTTGAATTCCTCAATCGGAGCACAGTTTACAAATCCGCTAGATATTTCAACACTGGCGAACTACAGCATCCATGTTTATCCTTGTGGCGATGCGGAATGCTCGAGACCGAATTGGGAACCGGAAATAACATACAGCAATCAAGGTAACGAAGTCGGATACTATGACGTTGAGAATTATATATTAAACATAGTTCCGGCCGCTGATCTTCTGCCGGGGAAATACTACCGAGTGGTTATTATGAGCGGCAGTTTGGGAGTTGCCAATGCCGATGGCGGATTTCTCGAAAATATGAATTATTCGTTTGAAGGTGGAGAATATGATAGTTATAGCTGGACATTTAGGACGGGCAATCGGATCTGTGCCATTGATCGAGTTGACGTCAAGCCGGCCGGTCAAACTTTATTATATCAAACGGATCGTCTGCAGATGAGCGCCTATCCATACAGCGAACCAGACAGCTGCTCTCCGAAAGGACAAGCTCTCAACGGCTTTAGCTATGATTGGACTTGGAATTCGGTGAACGGCAGTATTGCCCAAGTGACGGCCGCTGATGGGGCGACGGATAATCTCGTTTATTGGTGGCGTTTCGATGAAAATGTAGACAATTCTTGCGGCAATGGCGCTGACGCCTGTGACAGTGGCGCTTCGACTAGAAATGGGACCATCTTGGGTCAAGCCAGTTGGACGAGCGGCGAGCGCTGTCAAAATGGCAATTGCTTGGACTATTCCGGCAATAATAGCTTTGTTTATGGTGGCATACCCTATGTGAATACGCATACCGCCTGTGCCTATGCGTCCGCTGATCAGATCCGTGAACAGGGCTTGCTATCTGCTTATGACAATCATGGCCAGTGGAACCATCGGTTATACATGAAATCTGATGGAAAAATAACATACGAGCTTGGTTGTGATAACAATTCCAATGAGTGCGGTACGGTTTGGAAACATGATATTACAACATCGGTAGCACTTAATGCCGGGCAAAAATATCACATTTGCGGCGTGTACGATAAAGCTAATATGGCTATTTACATTGATGGTCAAATGGTAGCCAGTGCACCGGAAACTCGTAATTTGGGTAATGGCGGTTTGCCTTACTTTGTGGGTACAACCTCATATACGACAGCCGTACCGAAGTATCAGGTAGCCAATACATGGGATGGCACTCTTGATGAAGCGCGTCTGTACAGTACGGCCCTATCGGCAGAGCAGATCATGACCTTGCGGAATTTTGATGGGCGTGTTGATCCGCGTGCCGAAGTCAGAGGAATAAGCAATGGTACTACCGATATAAACGCTACGGCGACGGGTACGACCGGATCTGCCTCGGTGAATGTCAGTTTTGATATTCCCACCATTACCAGTATCTCGCCCGACAACGGTATGATTCGAGAGGGTGTGTTTACTTACGTCACAATCAGTGGTAGTAATTTCGGACCAGTGCAGGGCAGTAGCTACGTACTGGTCGGTGACAAACCGGCGGTAGTGGCGGATTGCGCCGGCTCATGGTCTGATACTCAGATAATTATTCGCCTGCCCCTTAGCACTCAGACCGGAGATAGAATAACGGTTGTCAAACAAAGGGGTAGTGCCACATCAGCGCAAAGTTTTACGGTCAATGAATTGTTGCGGCCGGCATTATGTAGTATCAATCCCAATTTCGGCACAGACGGCACCGCTGTTAATTTGGATGGCCATAACTTTGGTGATACCGAAGTAAATAGTACAGTGCGATTTGATCAGCTAACGGCGAATCCGGCGCAGAGCTGGAGTAATGAAAATATTTTGACGGCTGTTCCGGTGGGAGTAGCTACCGGCCCGGTAACCGTCAAAGTATTGGGTAATAATTCCAATCCGGTTGTATTTCGGACGCCACCTTATATCGATCGCATCGAGCCCAATCGGGGCCCCATCGGCCGATACATCTCAATCTATGGTGGTAATTTTGGCCATGATCAGAATAGTGGCTATGTGGTGATCGGTGGTATCGTCACTCCCTTGGCGCAATGCTCTGGAAGCTGGTCGGATAATCTGATAATAGCCGAAGTTCCGGAAGGACTAGCACTGGGCGCTCAAGATGTCCAAGTTTATAGTGGCAACATTCCTTTATTATTTGATAACTTCAGTCAGCCTAATATTGATACAAATAAGTGGAACGTCATTGGTGGTAGTTGGGATATCAACAACGGGTCATTGCGAATCACTTCCAGCGCTCCCGATCAGATGGTACTTTCCAATTCCACGATCAATCGTAGTAGCTTTGCTTTCTCAGCTGATCTCAAGAGTCCCGACCGGGATAGATTTGGTTTGATAACCAATTATGTCAACGGCAGTCACTACCGATTTGAAACGGCCAATAATGATTATGGCTCTGGGAATTACAAGGGAGTTCGTTTGTACAAAAATAATACCGTGGTGGCAGAGAACTATGTCGATTGGGCGTATGCTCAGAATGTTTTTTACCGATTCAAAGCTATAAAGGCCGGCAATATTTTGCAGCTCTATATTGATGGCCAACTACTTCTTGAATATCAGGATCCATCACCTCTGCCAGATGGAAGAGTCGGATTTTATTCCAATCATAGTACGCCGACCTATTTTGATAACGCTATCGTTGGTGAAGATGGTTTGGAGAGTAATATCAAAGAATTCACAGTCAATACCGAACCCTTGGGAGCACAATTGTGTGGAATATCACCACTTTGCGCTGATCCCGGTGAGAGTGTTGATCTACTCGGCGATGAGTTCGGCAATGAACCTTATATTTTATATAGTGAAAATAGTGATGAAAAGTTGGGTAATGATTATGTCGCCTCGGCCAATGTTTGCTATCCGCCAATCGGTGAAGGAGTGCCAGGAGCACATGGTTCATGCAGCTCTTTCTGGTCTGACTATCAGTTTGATTTTCCTGAGGATGGCTACTATCAGGCATGGGCGGAAACAAATAATTATCACTTAAATAATCCCTGGTATGATCTTTTAGAGGAAAATATTTATCACAGTATAAATGTTTATCTTGATGGTGTACTGATGGGAGAATTTAGTAATACTGCTACCAATGGTCAGTCAATTATCGGTGCGGCCGAGTTGGGTTACGTTACAGCTGGTGTACATACAGTGCGTTATGACTGGTATAATGATTGGTATTGCCCACCGAATCGTCCCAGTTGTGCCGGTATAGAGGGGGATTCCAATCTGATGATCAGAAAGACAGGAATAGATAGGGGCGAGTTGAAGAGCTATCCCGTGTTTACCAGCAATGCTATTACACCGACGACTTATTGGAGTGATGATCTTATTACTACCACTATTACTGACGATGTGCAAAGCGGACCGGTGCAAGTGGTGCGCGAAGTCGTAGTGGGACAAGAGTGTGATGGCTTTCATATTGGCAACTGGTGTCCCGGTAATAAATATCGCGATATAACCGTGACTACCATCAGTAATCCGGTGGAATTTTGCGCCAGTACCAATCCTCGTGTTTTGGAGCGAAATAGTTGTGATGCTACCAACCTAGCCAGTCCGTCGCCTTTAAATAATCAAACCGGGGTTTGTAGCGCAGCTTCGCTATCGGTCACCTTTAACCAAGCGATGCAAAACGCGACTATCAACACTGACACCGTCACCGTCCTCGCTTGTGGTAGTGACAGCCAATTCAATCCGGCAGATTGCTCCGTCGCGCTGGACTTGGAGAACGACTTTAGTTTCTTCACAGATGGCGAGGGGCGGACGGGATTCATCGTCAGCGTAGTGGGAGACTGGCAAGCAAACAGTTGGTATCAAGTATCTTTATCATCATCCATACTAGGAGCCAATCAAAAATCACTAATACCTTATCAATGGCATTTCCGCGCTGACGGGGGAGACTGTGAGGTCGCGACGGTTGTGCTGAATCCCACTACCGCCACTATTGTCGTGACGGAAACACAAGATTATAGTGCTGTGCCGCAAAGTGCCTCTTGTGAAGTTCTCGATCCCGCCACGTTCACCTGGAGCTGGGATAGCACCGATCAAACCGTGGCGACTGTAGATAGTACGACGGCGCCGACAAATCTAGCGCTCGGTTTGGCCAACGGCCAAACGCAAATATCTGCCGCTACCGATGGTATAAGCGGATTGGCCAATCTGTCTGTCGGCGGTGAGGTCAGTGATTCCAATTTCTTCATTACGGAGGTAAAGCCAGCCACTCCACCAGCGGCGCCGAGAAATTCGGTGATCAGAGTTTACTTCAATAAGCTGGTGGACCAAGCTTCTTTCAGCCCGGCGGATGTCACTGTTCAGAATATTAGTGGGGGCGCGCCAGCTACTTTAAACTACACTTACAACTGGGTTGATTCAGCTACCGATAGTCGTTTGGAGATGACACCGACCACGGGCTGTCCACCTCCCAATACTGATTTATTCTGCTGGCCTGGTAATAGTAATATGCGAGTTAATTCCCAGGGCGGTAGTATAATTGCCGTCGATGGTGAGATGCTGAACTGTGCCAATGGCAAATGTAGCCATACCTTCGCTACCGGCACGCAGATAGACACGGAGGCGCCTCTGGCCAGTATACTGGTGCCGACTGATGGGGGGTACGTACCATCAGATTCAATAGTGCCGGTAGTCGCCCGTGCTACCGATGATACGGGCATATCACATGTGGAATTTTATAGAAACAATGATTTTGTCGCCCAAGTTCCCAATGGGATAGAATTTTCCGTTGATCCGAACTATGGAACCGGAAATTACCCATACGGTACTCTGACGGGTGACGTGAACAACGATGGGTATCAGGACATCGTCTCTTTGAATAATTCTAGTAGTACTGTTTCGGTTTTGTTGAACAACGGAGTTGGTAGTTTCTTGCCCAAAGCGGATTATTCAGCCGTTCGACCCTACCATGGAACGATGGCTGATTTTAATGGAGACAACTATCTTGATATCGTGACTGTCAATAGCGACTATAGTAGCGGTCGTTATAGCTTATTAATCAATAAGGGTAACGGCCAATTTCATAATCCGCAAAATATTTCCACTGGCAATCGATATCCACGAGTAGTGGTGGCTGGAGATTTTGACGGCGATGGCGATCAGGACATGGCAATTGGCCATTATTATACAGATAACAATACCAGTCAAATTACTCTGTACAAGAATGATGGCAGTGGTAGTTTTACTTTGTATAGTAGTTTGTCGCTACCCAATTATCTATATGATATGGAAGCCGGTGATCTGGATGGTGATGGTCGAGACGATATCGCTGTCGTAAGGTATAACTGGGATGCGCCCCAACCCGACTTATATATTTACTATTCTACTGATAATTACGGAACAATGAGCTCCCCCGAGACCTTTGACTTTGGGCGATACTTCTATTACGTGACCATCGGCGATTTTAATAAAGATAGTCTAAATGATTTCGCTGTGGCCGGATACTATTACTATAATGAGCCATTGGTGATTTTGATCAATAATGGGGGTGGATATGATGAGCAAAGCTATAATTATGGTCAATATAATTACGCTCTTACCAATGCTGATTTAAACAACGATGGCTATCCGGAACTAATATTTGCTGACAACTATTCTGATGATCTCAAGGTTAGTTTTAACGACAAAGGTGCTTTCTCCGAGCCAGTGGGATTTGGAAATATTGACTATACTCAGTCTATCGGTACAGCTGATTTCAATAGTGATAGCTATATTGATGTGGTGGTACCTATTCCTAATGCCAACGCGGTGGTCACGCTACTTAACAATCAAGACAATACTCTGGGAGCGACGCTGTCAGTGCCAACTCGTCAGTATCCGCGTGATATGGTAGTGAGGGACGTAAATAATGATCAGATAGAGGAAGTGGCCATACTTAATTCTTACGGTAGCAATGACAATTATTTGACTGTCTATCAACGCAATGGGCAGTATCAATATGTACCGGTTGAAACTATGTCGGTGGCGAGATACCCGACCACTGTGACTGCCGGTTATTTCAATAATGATACATATTTGGATTACGCGGTGATCAACTCGCATTACAATAACTATGTCTTGCAAATATTTAATAGTTCTGGTGAGATGAACTGGGATAATCCTTCGAATATATCCGTATCGGTCCCGTATTACTCCTACAATGTCGTGGCGGGCGATATTGACAATGACGGAGATGATGATTTGATAGCTTATTTTGGCAGCAACGCCGAGGCTATTATCTTCAAAAACGACAATGGTAGTTTCGTACAGAACTCCATGCCTCTCAATGATAGTCAATGGTCTAATTATATGACACTGATAGATATGAATGGTGATGATTATCCAGAGTTGGTCTACGCAAACGCTTCATATGGAATCAGTATTATTAATAATAACAACGGGACATTAAGTCAGACAGATAAAATTCAAATCTCCGTAGACGACACTATTTCTAATTTTTTTGTTAAAGATTTGAATGGAGATAATCGACCTGATATTTTAGTAGCGTCTGAAGACTGGCCCAAGTCATGGCTTTACGTTTATATGCAAGACGGAAATTCGTTCTTGGGTAGTAGCTATCGAGTAAGTGGTGGACTACGTTGGATAGATACGGCAGATATTGATCAGGCGGACGGCGATGACATATTACTACTGAGCTATGACGGTGGTTTGACTGTGTTATACAACCAAAGAAACGGTGTCTTTGGGGATGCGAAGTCTTTTGTGGTGGGAGGATACTTAGGCTGGAACGGACACTCGCTGGCTTCGGCCCTGATTAATGGTGACAACGCGCCGGATATTATAGTATTGAATCAAAATAGTAATAAGCTTTCTTTGTTACTCAACCAACAGAACGCGGAGCTTTATGGCTATAACTGGGATACAACCGGTCTGTCTATAGGATCGCAGCATACGTGGCAGGTCAAGGCATATGACTGGGATACTAATATTGGTCAGAGCTTGCCAGTAAAAGTCACTATAATGGCCAATCATTGTTTCAATCTCATCCAAGACGCTGATGAAGAGGGTATAGACTGTGGTGGAAATGACTGTCTTGCCTGCCCCGATACAAATGATTTCGCGGTGACTAGTAAACAGCCGGAGGGTGAAAATGTGTGTCGAAATGAGGCCGTGCAGGCTATTTTCAATCAGCCCTTGGTAGAGGACACCGTCAATAGTGAAACTGTGAGAGTAGAGTGTCTGTCAGAAAAGTGTCTCGTGGAAATTGTGGAGGGTGATATTACATTTGATTATAATGAGAATGATGAACCGATAGGTTTTAATTTTATCCCCGATTTACCGGATAATCTTTGGGAAATTGGCGGGCTGTATCGAGTGACACTAAGCTCAGGACCAAGTATAGAGAGTCAGTTGGGTTGGCCTTTGGAACCACCAGTGCAGTGGGATTTTGATGTCGCTGATTGTACCGTTCCAGTCGATCATATTGTCGTTAATCCGCTCTCGGCTGATGTGCTGATTGAGGAAACGGTATCGTATATGGCGCACGCCGAAGACGTTGATAATAATCCCTTGACCAATCAAATCCAGCAGTGGAATTCCCAGAATGAAGATATTGCACAGCTCAGTAATGATGCCAATTTAAATCCAAATACGGCCTCTTTCATCGGCATAAGCGGTGGGCAGACGGAAGTACAGGCGAGTATCGGTTCGATCATTGGGACGGCTGATATAGTGGTCTGGGCCGGCCTCTGTGGTAATAATCAGCTTGACGAAGATGAAACCTGTGATTTAGTCGATGGACAAGCTGTTATTGCCGGCGACTTGTCATGCGCGGATCTCACGGGGTTTACAGGGGGTATTTTGGGATGTACGGTGGCTTGTGAATTGGATACTAATCAGTGTCTTGCCGGCGAAGATCCGGGTAATGCCTGTCTGAATACGGAAATTTCAGCGGAATTTGACGTAGTTATGGATTGGGAGTCATTTGATGGTAATGTAACCTTTGTGCAAATTGGTGACGATGACGAACAGATTGAACTTGAGATTTTGATCGGCCTGGAAGATCTACCAATTAACAATGCGCAATATACCAAGCTATATATTTACCCGGTTGAGCCATTACAACCCAACGTTTCTTATCGAGCTATTGTCACCGGTGGTCCTGACGGTGTGAAGGATATAACCGGTGCGACACTGGCCAATGATTATATTTGGAGCTTTACGACGGGGTTGGAAAATTGTTATATAGACCAGGTGGTAATAGAACCGAGTAGTTACCAATTTTCTAGCGTCAGTGAATCGGTAAATTTCATTGCTCATGCCTATGATCAGTTTGGCCATGTCATACGAGGTGATTATACATGGTCGGTAGAAGGAGACGAACAACTGCTGACAACCTCTCCCGTAACCCCACAAATCATAAATGTCAAAGCATCTGGTCGTGGAAATGGCAATCTGAGTCTAAAGGTGGAAATTGACGCCGGAGATTATGGTAATGGACTTGATTCGGCACCGATCGATGTTTTCTTGTGTAACGCTCCATGGCAATATGAAAATGCCGGATTGAATTATCGCACTCGCTATTGTCGAGGTAATGATATCAATCACATATATAATAGTAGCTTTATTTTGGATGCGGACGGCGATGCTTGGCCAGATGGGTGGAATCAGCCTATTGTCGGTGATAATAAGGGTGAAGGACTAGAGACTGGGCAAGGAGATTTCTACGCGGTGATGGTAGACGGCACTACAGCCAATAATGCCTTGCGTCTGGAAACTGAGCCTGGTACTGACACTCAGTATGTGGCGGTGCCGCAGTTCATTCCTGTCAAACCTAATACAAGTTATACACTATCCGGATATGCCAAACGTAATAGCAGTGAACAGGCAACTTATGAAATTTTTGAGCACCAGACATACGGTACCGGGCGGTTGGCTGGTATTCGAACCGTTCCTATCAATGGTGTGGCCGGTAGTTGGGATCGTTATAGTCGCAGTTTCACGACTGGTAGTAATACAAACCTAGTGGAGATAACTTGCGCCTTGTATCGCCATGAACAATATCAGGGAATACTGTGGTGCGATGATCTGCAGCTGGAGTTAGGAGCGTCGGCTACGGAGTATAAATCCTCCGCGCTTTTG
>JANLIN010000051.1 GCA_024654345.1 Candidatus Komeilibacteria bacterium | reverse complement strand
CCTTAGATGATAAAGTTCTCTATGTGTCTTATCAGTGACGATGAGTACGAAGTTGGCGACCACAGAAAGAAACTCCTGTGCAATCTTCGAGAGTTGTATTTTTTCCATTTTATCTCCTTGGTTTGATGATTCAGTTATTTCGCCCAAAGTACAGGCATACTCTCGGCGAAATAACTGAATTCAGGTGAGATTTCTATCTGATTTTAAGGATCTATATTTGTTAGCTTAGTACACTATCATACTCAATATCTCGTGTCAATACAATGCAACTTAACCGTATATTGTGTGAATTTAAAACTAAAACTCCGCCATCTACCAATGATAGCGGAGTTAAATACTTGCCTCAAGAAATTAGTAATCGCGCAACTTCCTCATATCCAGATGTTGCTGTATTTTCTCCAGGGCTTTGGCTTCGATCTGCCGAATACGTTCGCGGGTGACACCGAATTCCTGACCCACCTCTTCCAGCGTATGAGCAACACCATCATCAAGGCCGAATCTCATTTCCAATATTTTTTGCTCTCGCGCCGATAGCTCACCGATGATCCGCCGTACGTGATCTCGCAATAGTTGCAATGAGGCAACTCGATCGGGCGATACGGTTTTGTCATCCTCGATAAAATCTCCCAGCGTACTATCCTCGTCATCTTCACCAACCGAGGTCTCCAGCGAGACCGTTTCTTGAGAAATTTTGATAATCTGCCTTACTTTGTCCACATCCTCCCCCATCTCCGCGGCAATCTCTTCCGGCAAGGGCTCGCGCCCCAGGTCCTGAATAAGCCTTCTTTCCACCTGCTGAAAACGGTTTATAGTCTCCACCATGTGCACGGGGATACGAATCGTCCGTGACTGATCAGCCAAGGCGCGTGTGATTGCTTGTCGGATCCACCAAGTAGCGTAAGTCGAAAATTTGTAACCCTTGCGATAGTCAAACTTCTCCACGGCTCGAAATAAACCAATATTACCCTCTTGGATCAAATCCAACAGAGACAAATTGCGGCCAACAAATTTTTTGGCGATCGAAACAACCAGTCGTAAGTTGGCGGTGATCAATCTGGCTCTGGCTTCCATATCACCCTTCTCCTTTCTTTTGGCCAGTTGGACCTCTTCTTCATTGTTCAACAGCGCCACACGTCCTATTTCTCGTAAATACATCTGGATGGAATCGGCTGACAAGTCTATCAAATCAGTTAATTTATCCGCCGGATTCATCTCCAAGTCTAGTATCCCGCCTTCAGGGATGACAATACCGATGCCACTATCTTCCAACCGATCGATAAAATTCTCAAGCTCATCAATATATTCCTCCACCTCGGGAAAAGCATAAACCACTTCGTCCTCCGTCAGAAATCCACGGAGACGCCCTTTCTGGTGCAGTTGCGTCAATTTTTCCTCCTTGGGATGGACCACTTCAATTACCGGTACATTCTTACTGACCGGTCTTTTTTTTCCACTAGTTTTGCTGGTAACTTTTTTTGCCTGACTCGGCTTTTTAGCTTTGGGAGTTTTCTTTGCCCGTTGGGGCTTCTTTACTCCGCTCGCTTTTTTGACACTCGCTTTGCGGGCGACCGTCTTTTTACTGCTCTTTTTAGTTGTTGACTTCTTTACTGAAGCCTTTTTCTTCTTCGCTGGCATAAAAAATTAGGAATAAAATATTCCCTATTTAATAAATAATGATTTACTTTGATAGTATATTTATCTGCTGATTATGATAGTTACTATCCTCCATTAGTTTATTTGCCTCTGCAATATTGCCTATTGCCTCTGCCTTTCGCAACCGAATCTCTATATCTTGCAGACACCGCCGATGATTTTCTAATAAAATTCTGTTAACTAGGAGAAAAAATTCATGCTCAAGCTCATGCTCGCTTAAATGACTGTAGTCTTTTTCAGCCAATAATTCCAACTCATCCAGTTTTGCAGCCGCTGAGGAGCTGAGATTCTTTTTCAGGTTAGAAACAATTGTACTATCCTTCGAATTAGAATCAGATGAATTGTCCAAATTATACTTAATAATCAGCTGTTTGTAAACCTCTTGCAGATCCGGGAATTGCTGCAACTCCTCCGGCATCACTTTGTCCGTCGCCAGACTAATCAGCGCCGGCTTCTTTATCAGCGCCGCCAACATGGACTCTCCCAGGCGACGTACCATGTCCACCATTTCCTTGGGCGATGATTCATCGCTCTTTTGCGGACGTTGTGTTTTGTCATTACCTTCTCTGACTTTTGCCTCCAGAAGTTCCGGCTGAACAGCCAGAATGTCAGCCAGTTTTTGGATGTAGTGCGACCTTTCAATCGGATCGGGCAATCTGGACAGAACAGGAATCAATTCTGCCGCCGCCTTCTTCTTGTGATCACTCCGTTGCAAATCCAACGCGGACAATACCACCTTGAATATAAAGTCAATAATACCAATCGCCTCTTTGACAGAAGCGCGCCACAATTCCGGATCCTTTTTTATGCACTCGTCCGGATCTTTGCCGTGTTTCAAAACAATGATCTTCACGTTCAAACCGCTTTGCCAAGCCAGATCCAGACCACGTAATGCCGCTCGTTGGCCGGCAGTGTCATTATCGAAAGAGATCATAACATTGTTTGTATAACGTCGAATGATTTTGATCTGTTCCGGAGTCAGCGCCGTACCGGAAATTCCCGCTACATTGGCAGTACCGGACTGAGCTACGGCTATTACATCCATATTACCCTCCACCAAGATTGCATAATCCAGTCGTCGGACGGCAGTGCGAGCCTTGTCCAAACCGAAGAGAATATTGCTTTTGTTATAAATCAATGTTTGAGGCGTGTTAATATACTTGGCTTTGTCATCACCCATAGTCCGTCCGGTAAAACCAACCACCTGTCCATGACCGTTGCCAATGGGAAATATCAGACGGTTACGAAATCGATCATAATACTGAGATGAGTTTTCTTTTTTAGCAGACAGGCCGGCGGCAAATATTTCTTTCTCCGTATAGCCTTTGGTCTTGAGGTAACCGAGAATGTCATCCCAAGCATCAGGGGCCCAGCCGATCCGCCACTGTGTGGTCGTTTCTGCCTTCAAGCCGCGCATTTTGACATAATCTCTTACCGGCTGTGCCGCTTTATCTTCGGTTAACAATTTGTGCCAGTATGATGCCGCCGCTTCGCAAATGTCGAGAAGGCGAGTTTTCTCATTGTTAACTTCCGGTTTCTCATAGGTCAATTGGACGTTGGCCTTGCGGGCCAATATGCGCAGGGCCTCCGGAAAATCAACCCCTTCAATGCGTTGCACCCAGGTAAAAGCATCGCCGCCCTCCCCGCATCCAAAACAGTGCCATATCTGCTTGTCCCGAGAAACTATAAATGAGGGGGATTTTTCGTTGTGAAAGGGGCATAATGCCTTAAAACTGCCCATACCAGCCGGTGTCAGCTTGATGTATTCCTGCACCAACTCCACAATATCCGTGCGCTCCTTGATAGTTTCAATTTGGTTATTCATGGGGATATTATACTAAATATGCCGACATTAGTCTTTCATTTTAAAACATCGCCCGTCCGTTGGCAAACGGACGGGCGGCTGAGAGTGAAATGCTAATTTTCGGCTTTTATTGTTCGTCTCTCTGTAGAATCTAGATCTCAGTATCTTCAATGATAGCTGGCTCGATAGCTCCAGATCCATCACCACCCATAGGCTCCACCGGCAATATGCGTATCGGTCCATCTTGACCAAAATCATTCAATAAATCTTTTGGCAAGGGCACTATCACATTTTGTCGGTACATCGGCTGATCAGCCGTACTGCCAATGATGGGAAATACCATGGCCGGTACCATTAGCTCATGACTTTCATTATTTTCATACTTCCAAACTTGCACATAGCTGATAGTGGGCGTACCCAATTCAAGATTTATTTCGCTGACATTCGGCTGGTAGTAATAGATCGGATAACGTCCGCCCTTTTCGGCAATAGCTTTAATCCGCGCAAAATCAGTTTCAATGTCATACAGCGATGACTGGTATTGTTGCGATCGTAGTCCGTACAATCCTGTGACTCGCTTAACTCGAACATTTATGTTGACCCGCACGCCGGCTTTATTACCTGATTCGTCGTATACTGGTTGTCCCTGATAGAGTTGCGGATAGACAACGCTGACAATTTCAGGCACGTAATAGCTGGTCTTATCCTCAGCTCGCTCATAGTACAATTTCCACTGATTGTCGACCTCAGGCGTACCGAACGAGGATAAATCTATACCGTACTGGTTGAGGAAATCGTTAGACAAGGCAATCAGTTGATCATCCGCCGGTATGTCGCCATACTGCAAGCGGTTCCTTTCCCAACAACCCTCATCGCTACAGACCGGAGAGGCCGCTTGCCACTGCCTCCAGTTTTCGCTGATATAGACGGCTCCTTCCACAAAATCGATATTCAACATCAGGCCATACTGTCGGTCTTCAACCAGAGTTATATTTTGTACCTGAACATTGGAAAATTTACCCAAATCAAGGTTGTTGAAATTCATCCGTTGCAATATTCCGGCCAGCTGTTGGTCATTGAAACCATTCTTAAGTCGTTTCAAAACCAGCATTTGTTCCTCATCAATTGTTACCTCTTCTCCGCTGTAGCTGTATTTGATTTCGACGTCGGGAGCCACAATCATGTCGCTGGCAACCCGTCCATCGCCACCCAAACCATCCGACACGGGGGTGGCGGCAGTATCCATAGCTACGCCGCTACCACCACCGGCTGACGATCGAAAGCTGGCACTTTCTTGCGCATTTGGCCCACCGGCCACCGTCAAGGCACCGAAGGCATTGGGCGCCGCCTGAACCAGTCGCGGATTCAAATCCAGCGCCAAAGGCTGAAGATTGGCCGCGCCACTATAGTACATTATCGGCACTACCAACAACGCGCAGAGAGCCGCGCCGCCGATGCCGTACAAAAACTTCTTATTCATAAGTAAGCTATTAATTGTAAATTTACTGTCTTGCCGTCCTTTTTTTATTTCGGCGGCGCGGGTGAGCAGCTCCGTACGAAGAGTTTGCTCAAAGTCCCGATCAATATCAACGTCCGGCCGTGACGCTAGAATATTTTGAATAATGTCCTTTAGCTGTGATTCATGGTCTCGTAAACTTTCATCAATGACATACAAGTCAGCTAAAATTTTATCTATATTATTGCTCATATTATTGAGTTAATAGAAATAGTAATAGTATCGCCAATCCCGCTCGCAATACCGCAATAGCTCGGGAAAAGGCCATTTTGCAACTAGCCTCACTTTTGCCGACCACTTCCGCGATTTCCTGGTAGCTGAGCTCATCCCACAGCCGCAGTCGGATTATCTCCTGCTGTTCAGGTTTCATGGTCTGCATATATTCCTCCACCTCAGCCAACCGACGACGTGCATCCACCGCTCCTTCATAGTCCACCTCGACACCTTTCTCCGCTACCGTCTCTAAACCATCATCATTCTTATCCGTGCGATAGTGATCGATCAGAGTATTCTTGGCTATCCGGTATATCCAAGCGGAAAAAGTCCCCTGTGTCGATTTGTACTTGCCTATATTCTCCAATGCTTTGGTAAACGTCAGGCTAGTCAAATCCTCCGCCGTGCTTTTTTCTCGCACCCGGTAGTAAATATATTTATAAATTTTCGCGGCATAACGGTCGTAGAGTTGGGCAAACTGTTCTAACTCTCCCGACTGACAACTGCGAATTATATCCCCGTCAGTCATATTAATAGATTTAAACTGTCGCCCTTTTTATACCCCTCTACTTAATACTACGATCCGAGAGGAAAAAGGTAACAACAAAAGGGCTCCTCTGGCGCCCTCATTATATATTATTTATGGATAAATATCACTATTTTAAAAGGTATATTCCGTTATTATACCTCCAACTCCTTTTTTAATAGTGGCACAATCTGCTTCCGCATGATTAAATCCGGCCTCTCTGCCACCGCACCGGAAAATCGGATGTTTAAAACTTTCTCCAAAAGGACTTTAGCTGAATCATCGGCGGTAACAAAAAAATTCCTCAGTTCTTCCAACTCAATCGTATTCTGGAATATAAAATCAAGTTCATAATCAACTTTTAACTCCTCGAGGATGTGAAGGATATCTGCTTACCGCTCTACCAAAAGCTTCCTGACACCAATCATTTCTATCTGAGCAATACCAATCTTCCGTCCGCCAATCACGAACCAGGCAAAGTCCCCCTTCATCCTTTCTGAGAGCTTGGATCCGGCGAGATCTGATTTGGCCATAAACATCTCTTTCCAAAACCCAGCCGATAGCTGGGCCGTCCGATTGAGCCAGTCAGCGGCCGTCTTGTCTCGGTCGGTAGTTACCGTCCCTTTGAAATTGAGAGTATTTGAAACTATAGCCGCATACATTAGGGTGGCTGATTCCTTCGAGATTTCCATTTTCGACTGCATGAACTTTTCCGCGATCAAGGTAACAGCGGCTCCCACCGGTTCGATTTGGACTTTGGCGTGGGGAAACTCGTGCGCTGAGTGAACCTTTCTATGATCAATGATTTCGACCACCTTCTCCGGCGCTATGTTACCTTCAAGTCCGTTCAAATCACTCG
>JANLIN010000023.1 GCA_024654345.1 Candidatus Komeilibacteria bacterium | reverse complement strand
TTAATATTTTCATAAAGAGCCATCCTAATAATATTGGGACGCATACGAATGCCGAGCAACATGAAAGGGGTTTTCCTGGTACTCAATCGCTGGAAGATGAGGTGGTGCAGATGACGGCTCAGATGCTCGGTGCCGAGGGGATTATAAATGGCTATATTGCCTCCGGTGGTACAGAGTCCAATATTATGGCTGTCATACTAGCCAGAGAGAGGTTGAGATTGTTAAATGATGGGCCAATAGCTATCCTTTGTTCAATTTTTACTCACTACTCTATTAGGAAGGCCGCCTGGGCGACAGGACTTTGTGGAGAAGAATGGCATACCTGTACTACCTGTTCCGAAAAGTACGGGAATGGTCATAATATTAACCATTACTATCGTAGCTATGGTGATAAGGCTCTACTGAAGCTCATTGGCACTGACCAGGCCGGGAGAATTCTCCTTGAGCCACTGCAAAACAGAATTGCGGAGCTATATAGCCAAGGGATTAAGAACTTTATTGTGGTCAGTAATGAAGGAAATATTATTACCGGCGGTATTGACAATACCGAATTGATTGGTGCAATGATCGATAACTATAAGCAGACTCATCAAGATGCGAATTTCCATTTACATGTTGATGCGGCCTTTGGTGGACTGGTAGTACCCTTTGTTTATCCGGAAAGGAATCTATCATTTAGAGTACCTGTCGTTGATTCTATTTGCGTTGATTTTCACAAAATGGGGAAAACACCATATCCGTCCGCGGTATTCATGTATCGAGACACAGAAGACAATTTTTACCGATCTCTGCTCGGAGTAGCAATGGGTTATGTACCGGGAGAGACTGACGGCACTTTATCAGGTTCCAGACCCGGAACGGCGGCGGCTGCTTGCTACTCAGTGATTATGCACCATGGGCTACTGGGGTTTAAGAGTATAACGCATCGATGTATGGAAGTAGTAGGCGACTTACGTACGCTAATGCTGCAGGAGCAGGGTATTGAAGTACTGGCCAGTGATATAAATATAGTCGCTTTTCGCCTCAAGTATGATGTTGAACTACCGAAGCGTTTTGTCGACGGTATATGCCTTGTATATCACCGTTTTCCATCCAATCTATCGGATGTTGACGATCACGTCAAGATGATCTACAAAGTCACAGTAATGCCTCATTTTACCCTGCAGAAAGCAGTTACTTTCGTAATAAAGTTAAGAGAACAACTGGTTCTCGCAAGGGAGTTAGCTCAATAAATTAAGTAAAAGCCGCTATAAAAATAGCGGCTTTTGACTTTTTTTTGGATTTACTTTATCCTACAGATAGATCATTGTTATGCATCAAAATCAATGACCCGAGAGTAGTAGTCTTTATACAACCGTTTCAGAGAGTCGAAATAACCCTTCAGGGTTGGTGTGAATTTCGACAACGGGGATAATGATGAATGGACTCGGCGAGATGCCCGCGGCTTAGCTGTCAACGGCCGGCTTCCTCCGTAATCATAGGATAAGGCGTTTCTATTTTAGAGCGCTTGAAAGATGTCGAGTCTGACTCTGATCGAGTCTTACTCGATAAGCAAAGGTGGTACCGCGTGTGTTCTTACCCCATAAGAACTCTCGTCCTTTGTAGCGCAATTCATTGTGCGATAAAGGAAGAGAGTTTTTTAGTTATTTAACAAATCGGAGGATTAAATGAGATCTATAGGTATTGAACGCGAGAGATTTATCATTTGTGCCGGCAAGATACAGCCCTTGATTGGTCATATCTTACCCTTCTTGGAGGCTGGCACAAAGGATGAAGGAGGCTTTAAGAGATTTGGTTATGAACTGTTTGCCGGGCAACTTGAAGATAGAACTATGCCGCGTATGACTGTTGAAGGCGCTCTTGCTCAGTTGGAGATAAATGACAGGATAATAGCTTCGGTTTGCGACGCCAGGGGGATTAGTTTGCTGGCTGCCGACTATGTCACTGAAGAGGAACTGGGTGAATTGATTGTAAATCCCATTGACAAAAGACATAAAGAAATATGGGAAATACTTACGCCTGAACGGAGAGTAGCCGCTTCTCAGGTCGCCGCCATTCATGTACATGTGGGCAATCTCAGCGCAGATGAGATAGTCAGATTGTTGAATTATTGTCGTCAGGACGTGATTGATATTCTGGCTGAAAAAGGAGATTTTTCAGATGGTAAACGCCTTCAAGCTTATCGGATAATGGCTGAAGTAAACGGGGAACCCCCCTTGTTCAATAACTTGGCCGAAATCCTAACTTATATTAAGGGGAAAAAGGGAGAACGTAATGTGTGGGATATGGTGCGATATAAGCCGGTGACAAAGACTGTCGAATTCCGAATGTTTGGCTCAACCGATGATCTAAACAGAATTTCTCGAATGATTGAGGCGACGCTAGAGGTTGTTCACGACGTTTGCAAAGCCACTGCTATGGCCTAAAAAAAAGAAAGCCGCTTTAAATAGTGGCTTTTTTATTTCACCTATTGTACCATTTCAGTATGAAAATAATAGCTGACAAAATACAGGGCCATGGTAGGCCTTTTATCGCCGTGGTGGGAGGTCTGCACGGGGACGAACCGGTAGGAGAGGCAATAGTACGGCGTCTGCGGGATTTGGAATTGGAACGAGGCACTTTGATTACCATCATCGGTAATCCGAAAGCCTTGAAGCAGAAGCGGCGTTTTATCAAACATGATTTGAACCGGATCTTCCCGGGAAATATCCGTGGTTCCGCAGAGCAGCGACGCGCTCAAGAAATTTTTCAACTGATCAAGGGGGCTGATTACGTCATTGATATTCACTCGACGACAAGTAATACTACTGACGTAATGATTATCAAAAAGCAAACCCCAGGAGTGCGCCGATTGATAAGTGGTATAAATCCACGTCGGGTGGTAGTGATGCCACCCGGAATCGGTGACGGTGCTTTGATAAATCATCACACCGCCGCCATCAGTCTAGAGTATGGTCGTCATAACTCCCATTATACCTATCAGAAAACATTGTCGGCTATTTTTAAATTCCTAGCGGCTAATAAGATGATAAATAGGCGGAGGCTGAATCGACGCCGAGCCACTGATTATTATCGCGTGTTTGGGACACGTCCGCGACCGACCGGATTTCGCATGAAAAAAAGCATCAGGAATTTTCAACTGATTAGAAAAGGGGAAATACTGGGCTGGGTCGGAAGGGAAGCCATTCGCTCCCAGGATAATTTTTATCCGGTGCTGTTTGGCCCCACCTCTTACCGAGATATCATGGGTTTTCAGGCGCGCAAGAAAACACTAGCATGATAACTGTCACGAAAGCGGGTCTCAAAAATGAAAAAAGACTTTCTGTTTTTTGCGAAAGTCTTTTTTAGTTTCTCGAGATATTCTTTTTATATTTCCAGTGCAGCCGATAGGCCTGGTAGGCTGGCAACTGATTGAATTTTTTTGTTTCAGTAAGGATATCGCCGAGTACAATTTTAAGTGCCTGCGCGCTTGCCTTGGCGTCTACTGGTCTCTTCTCCGCCTCATAAAACAAATATTTTTCCATCTGAAAAAAAAGTCTTTTCAGTAGGGCTTTGACTTTGATGACGATATCTCGACCGGTCTCTTCGCTCAAGATACTATCATCTATCGACAGGTATCTTTCTGCTACGGGCAGAAAGTGTTTGTATTCCTCTTCTGGCGAGACAGTGTTTTGCACAAACATCGAATCCCAATCCGGCAGAGAATTTACCAGGGGCATATCAATTGCCTGAAAGACATCAACATATTTTTCGTAAGTCTCAGGATTAATTCCATTGGTACGCAATAAATCAGTTTCCTGTTTAGAAACGCTGGCACCATCATTTTTTTCTTTAATCATCATATATATCCTTATTGTTATTTAAGAACAGATTAAATGTTATCATGTTGACTTATTTAAGGCAAATTGTCGCCGCGACTCACCAGTGGTTAAGTTTATTCTAACAGTAGTGGACTATATTAATATACATGACACCACTGCAAAAAAAAGTAATTGTTTTGCATAACCTGTTGCGACTTGTTTTTGGATTCGCACTTCTCTGGTTGGGAGTGGATAAATGGCTGGGTTTATTGACTGACTGGCAAAAATATTTAAGTCCTTTGAGTTTAAGTATTGTCGAAACAACAGTCTCCGCTTTGACATTGGTGGCGGTGATTGAGATAGTAGCGGGCATTTTGATATTGATTGGCCAAACCAAAATCGGCGGGAATATCGCCGCCGTTTGGTTTTTGTTGGTAGCTTTTAATTTAATTCTACTAGGCGGTTATGCCGATCTAGTGTTGCGACAGTTCATATTATCAGCCGGCGCGATCATTTTGGCACAGTTAGGGGAGATAGTAAGAAGCATCAGGCGTATTTAGTCACGACGGGAGGCGTTATCTATGTAACGAATAATCTCCGACAACAGGTAAGCCAGTAAACCGTAAACAATGAGGGCAAAGAGAGCGGAAAATTCCAGTACAAAGCCACCTTCCAGTCGCGGGGAGGGGAACATCCCCAAAAAAGGAGTCAGCAGGGGTTGAGTCGTTTCATATACCCACTGCACAAAGCCGGCGCCGGTAGAGGCGCCAAAGAGCTTGAGGATAATGCGCAGACCAATGAGGATCTCAATGACACCGAAGATAACATTGATGACGGCTAATAGAACAGAGGCAATTTTTGTCATATGAATAAATATTAATATTTAATGGTTGCTCAAGATCTTGTAGATGAAAGCCAGTGGTAGTAATATATAAATTACATATTAATAATTTATTAATATTAGAGTAATAAACTATTTTCAGTTAATTATTATCATAAAACACTATGTTCAATCTTCGCGAACGACCGGGAGTTTCCACGGCCCTGATATTGACGGTAGTGGCAGTGGCCATTGTCATAATTTTAATTGGGATTATTTTGACCAGTGACGGGTTGGAAGACAACGATTTTATGCTCAATAATGAGTTTTCAGACGGAGCGGCCGCCACCATTGAGGCAACGGATCAGACAGTCAATAATGATAACATCGTGACTGTGGCCAGAGTGATAGCCTACGAAGATGGCTGGGCGGTAGTGCACGCTTCCAATAATGGACAAGTTGGGCGTATTCTTGGTTTTGCACCGATTATGGCCGGTACAAATGAAGATGTTAGTGTATCCATCAACACCGCTGAGGCCGGTGAGGAATTGGTGGTGATGTTGCATGTCGATGCCGGTGTCAAAGGGACCTTTGAGCCGGATACGGATGATATTCCGGTCGCTGTAAATAATGCGACCGTCATGACGGTTATAAAGCTACAGCTGGAAGAAGATAGCATGAGTGGTACGGAAATAAAAGAATTCTCACTGGTGGCCACCAGCTTTAAATATGATCAGCAGCAAATAACCGTTAACAAGGGTGATCGGGTACGCATTAATCTACGGGTTGACCAGGGCTTTCATGATTGGACGGTGGAAGGGTTTGACGCCGCCACCGGTCAGGTGGGGGTAGGTGAAACCACGTCGGTCGAGTTTGTGGCGGATGAAGCCGGTAGCTTCACGTACTATTGCAGTGTCGGCAATCATCGTGCTTTGGGGATGGTTGGTACTTTGATTGTCAATGAGTAAAACGTTTCGAAAAAAAACCACTGATTTAATCAGTGGTTTTTTGTTTGGGATATGATAGGGCAGGCCACCACAGGCTCGGTGAAGAGGGTGTGGATACATTTGCGCCTCCTTGTCTTTAGTGAGTGAATGGATGAATTATCGTGGGGCTATACTCGCCCAATTCGGGTCGGTATAGCTTATCCTTCTGTTTGACGGGGAAGTCATCTTGTAGGAGTATGGCGGGACCAAAGTAGCAACATAACAATTTAGCTTCATGGGCATAAGCGGCTACCCTCCGGATAGCCAGTCCATTGGGGTCAAAAGCAAAATTGTACTCCTTTTGTTGGGTAAAGTATTTTCTTTCCTGTTCAATCAGCAAACGATGTTTGCCGGGTCTGTAAGCCTCCTCTAGTTCCCTCAAGTAGTTAGAGGCACTATTTTTGGCCGGTAGAGCTAAATAAGACCCCCAACCGTTATCCAGGCGTTCCTCTATTTCTGACCAGAGGGTAACAACCCATTCGGGCGGTAAGGCCATAGCCGCTTTTTTAGTCATCCGGCGACATAGGAAAGTGATATCTGATTGGGATACATTCCATCCCCAAGTTCGGCGAGGTTCGGTATCGGCCAGAATTGGGAAGACCCTCGGTTGAAATTCCTGACAATCGGTCAAATCCTTGACCAGTGACAGCACCCTTTTATACTTACTACTTCTTTTATCACCAGAACAATGGAAAAAAAGGGTGGAAAAAAAATCTTCATTCAATTTTTCTCCCTTACCGCTAGCGGTCAGACAGGTGAAGAACACAATTGGTAAGATGGGCTTTGAATTGGGACTTGTTTTTGATTTCCATATCTGTTCCAGTGTGTTAGACAGTTTTTTCTTGTCTAGAAATGCTGTCTCTTGCTCATAGTTCAGTAGTATTCCATATGTTTTGATCATTACCTACTCCTTTTATTTGTGAATGTACGATGGTTAAAAATATTCCTCGTTATTAATACCGCTGAAATAAACAAGCGGTAAATAATTTCCATATTTAGAATTAATAAGTGGTTGATACATCGCGGACCGTAAATCAGTGGGTGTTTCGTTTTGGATCAGTAGTGTATTCGGTCGGTAGTCATATATCCATTTTCCTTGAACGGCATACTCAGCAAATTTGCGTTTAACCCAGTCTTCTAAAAGCTCATCCGCGGGCTGCCTTGTTTTTTTGAAATATCCTGTGGGGTTGAACTGTTTTTTTAGCTCGGTCAGTTCCCATTGCAGGTCACGGTCGGTGAAAATGGAGTCAGCATTCAGGTAAGTCTTTGTAAATTCTTCTTCAA
>JANLIN010000022.1 GCA_024654345.1 Candidatus Komeilibacteria bacterium | reverse complement strand
GTCACCATGTCCATCATATTCAAGGAACCTTCAACCACTGTTTCGACCGCCGCCTGAAATTTACCCGGCACACGCGCCAGTCGACGACGTATGACAAAGGCCACCAACAACAATATCAAGACGGCCGCCCAGGAAGTAAGTAATGAATTGGTAATGGTAAAATTGCCGATATGAAATATAGGCTCGGCATAGAGTGTCACCGCCTCTTTGGATCCAGACTCCGTCACACCGTCAACTTCTGTGACGGCGGCGAGCTGCCAATTTTCAGTGTTGTTGTTCACCATCAGTATTATCGGTTGATTTTTTTCCCGCCTCCTTGGCTTCTATCTCACGTAGTGCCCTGATGCCCATTTTTACCAATCCGGCGCAAGAGGTTACAAAAGCAATGGCGGTCACGAGTAAGAAATAAAAATTATCTCGTTCATACCGGCTATCCAGCCAGCCTCCCAATAAAAATGCTCCCACAATCGGTACAACTATCCAGCCACTGGCCTCCACAAACAAAGGCAATGCCTGTTGCCAAAGGCCGTCTTTATCAGCGCTGTAAAAAAAAGAAGACCGAGCGCCGGTTTTTTTGTCCTTATTATCATCCATTTCAATGAAGTTAGAGAAGGAAAGCTGATTTCAAGAGCGGCTCTATTATAGGGGAAAAACACAGGCTAGTCAATAGAATTTTGGGGGAGGCGCCGGGGCGCCGAAGCGAGGAAGCGCCTAAGCGCCAAGATGAAGCGCCGAAGCGAGCTATGCTTCACCCCACCCCGTATTCCTGAGCAACTCCGCAGGAGTTGTGTAAGGATCTCCTAATCTATAAACGTCTGCGAGCGCTAGCTCAACCCAGCGTGTGTAGGACCCCCTCTATCCGCTCTCAACGATTAAACGGCGCGACTTGAGACACCTTTCAAAACAGTCGACAGTGTACACATCTGTACTGGTCCAGTCGGTGCCTCTGGAGATCACTACGCCCTGAACCGAGTCGTACTCGGTTCATGCCTCGTGAGTACGGGAATTACGATTGACTGCGCGGGACTCCCTAACATTCCGAATCCGCTCCCACCCCGCTTATCAACAGCCTCCTCACCTTTAGAGTACCAAAGGCGAGGGGGTGTATTTTAGCTTCGGCATATTCTCGCCTCTTCCCTCTTCACCAAGTCCAATCGGGTTTCGTTATTCGGTGTCGTTCGGACAACGATGTCGCAGACAAGTCAGACTTGGCAAGATACCGTCACCGACACCGAATTCAAAGGCGGTCACCGTCACCGACAACGTCACCGAGTTTAAGAGCACCCCCCGCTTCCTCGCTTCCTCGCTTCATCTAATCTATTCTAAATCCAAAGCTCACCGCCCATTAACATCCGCCTACTAGAATGGAAGCAGATAATAATTAACCTAAAGCTTTATGCGTAAACTAGTAGTTTCCCTATTTGTGCTGGCTCTGGCAGTGACCGTCGTACCGGCGGAAGCGGCCACCGAGATCAGCGAACGCCTATCGGGCAGGATTCTTCTCCAAGTGCAGGAGAATGGTGAGGCGTGGTATGTCCATCCCGGTGATATGCAAAGATATTACATGGGACGCCCCCACGACGCCTTCAACCTGATGCAAAATCTGGCCCTCGGAGTCAGTAACACTGACTTTGATAGTTGGAATGGTCAGGCACCGGTACGATTGGCGGGCTGGATCGTCCTTTTGCCGCACCGCGACGGTCGCGCCTATTACGTCAATCCTATTTCTCTAAGTCTACATTATTTGGGAAGGCCACTGGATGCTTGGCTTCTGATGCGTAGCCAAGGATTGGGTATCACCAATAGCGACTTACGATTTATCGCCGTGGCCGGCACCGGTAGTAATATCGGCGGAAGTATCAATTTCCGCGAGTTTTCCTCAACCGAATTTAGTAACTTTCTAAACACTTATAGCTTCGCCAACACATTCTTCGCCTCCACACGCATTACTATCACCGAAAATGAAAGTGCCGACGCCAGAATTCGCACCATCGCCGCCAGTGAAGGGTATGTAAGACAGCCCATCGCTGAACCACCACTCGTTCATTTCAGTGATCATCACTTGCAAAAAAACGCTTACAACGCTTGGCAAAATTTGAAGCTTGACGCCGCCCGAGCCGGCTTTGATCTGCGCTTGGTCTCCAGCTACCGCTCACCGGAGGAACAACGCAACATGTTCATGGAGCGTTTCATTGAGTATAGCAAAGCTGTGCATGGCCGGATCTTTACCGATGAAGAAATCGCCACCGGGGAAGCCGATACCGCGCTACGAGTAGTGATGCGCACCACTGCGCCCCCGGGATACTCACGTCATCAGACCGGTTACGCCATAGATATTGCCGCCAGTGGTAGTGCCTCCACCAACTTCGGACAATCAGCCGCGTACCAGTGGCTATCGGCCAACAATTTCTTTGAGGCCAAACTCCACGGCTTCTTGCCCAGCTATCCGCTCGGCGCCGATAATTTGGGCCCCAAACCGGAGCCATGGGAGTATGTCTGGGTTGATCGGATTCATTTCACTGAATAGAAATCACGGCTTAAAAAAAGACACCTGACCAGAAATGGTTAAGTGTCTTTTTCTTTTGTCATAGTTATGGAGCACCGCTTGGTTCTAAGGAAAAATGAAAGAGAGGTCTATTGCAACCTCTCTGATGAAATTCTATACCAGTTCATATAATCTTCTGACCACTTGTGCCTCCAATTTAGAGTCCACTGGTTCAGAGTATGAAAGGGCTCGTTCTCTAACCTTCTGCACCTGTTTGGGGGTGGTACACAATGATAGCCACTTCCGCAGCGCCAGGACTTCCGCCTCGCTATCGGTAGCCGTCGCTACAAAAAAATCTCTGGCTTTCTTTATTGTGTCACATAATCGTAGCCATCTCTGAGTAGCCATGCGTTCTGCTTTACTGTCTGGCTCTGTCGCCTCAAAAGCCCTCGCTAACTGCCTGATAGTGGTGCATAGTGATAACCACTTGTCCATAGCTAGACGCTGTGCTCCACTGTTTTCTGCTGCGGATCTAAAGGCTTTCTCCACTTGCCGTCTAGTAGTACATAGTAATATCCACCTCTCCATAATCAGGTGTTCTTCTTCGCTGTTTAATTCGGTGGCCAAAAAGGCACGTTGTGCCTGCCTGATTGTAAATATGTTAGCCACGACTGCGTTCGAATTTCCAAGAGATTTAATCACTTTAGCCAGGCTTAAATCAAGAATTTCAGCTACTTTCCGGGCCTTGTCTTTGTCTATTTTCATCCTAACTCCATTTGTTGTTGAACGTACTATAATGATAATCAAACTTATCACCATTACCTATCTGTGTCAATCCTGTGATTTTAAAAGTCTTATAAGAACACACTCGTATCTAGCAATAAGAAAAAACAGCACTTTGGAAAGGGTGTCCTTTAAAGCAAATACGAATAAAAAAACAGCCCATTTTTGGACTGTTCTTTTTTTATTAAGAGATAAATTTATAACCAGCAATCGCCATCGCCAGTAGTAGACCAATTCCAAGAGCGATTTTGCCGACAAACAAAAGTATGCTTTTCTCGGTCTTTGAAAGCGGTTCACTTGTATAATATTTTTTATTTCTCTTCTGGCCAAGTGGTCTAAGCGGTTCAAGTGGCATTCCTACCTCCGATTTTTTGGTGAATAAAATAACAAATAATACTGCAGTGTACTTTATATCTATGACTCTGTCAAGCATTAGGGATGGGGAAGA
>JANLIN010000020.1 GCA_024654345.1 Candidatus Komeilibacteria bacterium | reverse complement strand
CGATCCATGGAATTATAACGTTATTAAGACCGGCAAAGCAACGAAGTTCTGGGAAGCCGCGAAAGCCGCCTTCGCCGCTCCGGAAGTTGAAATATAGTTCTAAAGACCTGCGTAATCGCGGGTCTTTTTATTTTTAAATTTATACGCTTAGTCGGTAACTACTTCGATATGAACCGACATTGTCAATAAAAAAAGAGCCACCCTAATGTAGTGACTCTATAATTTTTTTCCCGCTTTTCAGCTTTTTACTTAAACTATCACGATCAATCACCTCCTCCACACCGCGGATCAGTAGCTCATCTATTTGTTTGTCATTGTTTTTCTTAGCCATATATTCTTTCCTTATTATAGCATTTTTAGGACAAATTATTAAACATGTAATTAGTGAGAAGGTACTGGACAGACGCGACCTTTATTGGCAGTCAACCCCCCGTGAACTGCGTAATATTAGTTGTGGTGGGAAACAAAAAAGCCGCTTTTGCAAACGGCTTATAAATTAAACAAGTTAGTTATATAATTTGTGGAATAATGAACATTCTTTCCACGTATCTTTTGTACGGATCGCCCTGCTTAAAGTCACGGACGTAATCTAAATAAAGCTTGCCGTCGTCTCTACGGCGTTGGGCGATAACGATGACAAGGTTGTCTTCTGTCGAGGGTAACTTCTCCCTGCGCTTTGCGAGGCAAAATATGTGGCTATCAAGATAAAAATCATTCACACTTTCGTTCAAGACATGAATAATTTGGCTCCGGGTCAACAGTTTATCCCCCAAATCTCCGGGAAATAAATTGAGCCACTCCACAAATGCTATCGAACAGGTTCTATTATAAATCTCAACATTTGTATCTTCCGTGGATATTGGATCTGCTCCAAATAGTTCAAAATCACTTCTGTATAGGATATTATTTAAATTTGGATATTTTTTCCTGTTCTCTCTATTTTGCTCGATATATCTAGCTTGCATGGCAGGAATCTTAATTTTTTTTACAATGCCTGCTATTTCTTCCGGCGGAGCTTCACTATAATCAAAGCTGAAATCACCGCTTTTAATTTTTGAGAGCGCCCTTAAAGTGATGCTTGGATTCAGCGCACCATTATACAGCTCTTCTTTCAGGTCGATAATTACTCTATCGATCGCGACTGCCATTTCAGGTTTCATTGGTACCTCTTCTATTATTTTATTATTTTTTAAAAGAACTGCCCTCAAATTAACCTAAATAAACGCCTGTGTCAAGCTCGACCGCATCTTCACCGAAAAATAAAAGTAGCCCATTTTTTTGAGCTACTTTAATTTCTTTTTCCTGCTAGAAAGACCAAGTGATATCGACTACCACTTTATCTTTATTTTCTCCCTCGATTTCCCTTGAGGCCGGCGCCTGATAGTTATCGTAGTATATCTTAACGAAACTATTTGGCTCATATTCGTAAGTTGCTCCAGCAAAGTACGAATCAGCACCATCTTTATCAAATTGCGAGAACAGGGTGAGATTATCAACTATCTCATAGCCAGCTCTCACAAAATAGTGGTTAATGCCAGAAAGATGCCAGCTTGTACCACCTTTGAGTTGTGCTTTACCGACTTTAAAATCAGCAATCACGCCTCCACCCGTGGATTTTTGGAAGTATACGGACACGGTTTTAAAAATGTTTTCCGTGAGGGCTACGTAGTAGAACTTATCATTAATCGCCGCCTTAAGTATAAAAACGGAATTATCGTTCTGTACTTCCATACCCTTTAGGTACAATACGTACCTGTCTAAGGTTATTCCCCATCTTGGCACCGGGATAGTTCTCGGGCCATGATAAAGATAACCAATCGGCGAAAGCACTTGCCCCGCCATGATTGTAGTCGTACCGAATAGATCGAAAGACTTAGCGGCATACGCATATTTTACGGCTGCCGTGGGAAGGTCATATTCAAAGACGGCTTTGTAGTCATCGTTTAGGTATGTGAAGTTAACACGTGCCCACTTAAAACTGAAGTTATCTTTTTCCTGTGTTGGGATACTCATCGAAGCAAGTCCACCAACTACGACATTTCCCTCTGACTGAGCAAACGACGCCTGAGTAAAAAATAAAAATAAGACTGAAAGGATATATAGCATCTTTTTCATTTTATTGCCTCTGATATTTTGATTTTTAATGTATGTTAATAAGCTACTATATACCATTTTTCCTTTTTTGTCAATAGTTCGAAAAAACGCCGGAAGGGACCCATTTGACGGGAAACGCCAGCCATCTCGGGTCAGGCTTCTCACCCGACTTTGTTAAAAATTAGTATCCAAAAAGAAAAACGATACTATTTCAAAGCATCGTTTCTCTTGGCTCCGCGGGGCCCGTTTGACGGGTCGGGTCGGGCTTCCACCTTCGTTCGCCAAGGCGAACTACGGCGGATAAACTTCTCGCCCGACTTTGCTCAACATACAGTTTTATCTTTAAAACAAAGAACGTTGCTATTAACAACGTTCAATGATGGCTCCGCGGGTCGGGCTCGAACCGACAACCCACTGGTTAACAGCCAGTTGCTCTACCATTGAGCTACCGCGGAATAATAATAGGAAATGTGCAAAGTAACAGTTGCGGTAGAATTATACCATTGCTTGTCCTCCGTAGCTTGCTGTAGCGAGCGTAGGAGGAAGCTACCGCGGAATAAAGTTTTGAATAAATGAAAATGTGCGACGTAGATGGTTTTACCATTGCCTGCCCATCGAAGCTTTAGCGAAGATGGGAGCTACCGCGGAATAATAATAGGAAATGTGCAAAGTAACAGTTGCGGTAGAATTATACCATTGCTTGTCCTCCGAAGCTCGTCAGAGCGAAGGAGGAAGCTACCGCGGAATAAAGTTTTGAATAAATGAAAATGTGCGACGTAGATGGTTTTACCATTGCCTGCCGAGTCTGACTCGGCTGGTACCGCGGAATGTCATGTAAACAGAACGATTATATTATACTACGCTTCACAAATCAAGACCCACCTCTTTTTCGGCAATAATCACATTTGCAACCCCGGGGGTTGATATACTCATCAAAATACTCACGTCCGTAGTTAAAGGTAATTTCCTCGCCCGATTTCAGCTTCCTTTTGGCTTCTATATAGATAGTGTAGCCATCGCGATAGGCGTCGCAGTTGGAACGACAGGAATGATTGATGTAACGAGCAATATTTTGACGCGTGCTACCATCCAAGGTATATCTGTTTCCCAAATCAAACAAGTATCTACCCGCTTTGCGATCAGCCTCTTTGTTGGATATTATTTTACCCACATACTCTATCACCTTTTCACCACGTGAAAAATCACGCATACAGTAGAGTCCGAGGCCCGAGCTCGACTTTTTTATTTTAACATCTGGATGGAAGTTCTTATTCTTGGCCATACAGGTTGGAATTATAAGGTAAAAATGAGAATAAATCAACCATCCCTCTGGAAGGATCTGTCCCTCTTATGTTAATATATCTTTAATCGCTAACTTATAAATTACATATATGCAGATCTCCAACAAATACCCTCAGTTTGATAAATCATCCGCTCTCTTAATAGTGACCGGCCGACAGGAGGCGAAGATATATTTAGCCACCAAAGGCACGATCGAAGAAATTGATAACCTCAAGGTTAGTAATCCCAGATACAGCGACCGCGAAGGTTTTTTTATGAACAGTGGCGGTGGCAAAACCCTCGGTTCAGGATCAGTCTATGAAGATCACCATGAGGATGTTATCAAAGAGTTTCTGAAAGATTTGGAAAATGATCTCGTAGAAATGGATAATAAACATCAGCCGGAACAATACTACCTATTTACTCCGGATTATATGGCCAAACAAGTCCGCGACTCCCTACCTAACGGCGCCGAAAATAAAGTTAAACTCGTCGTCCAAGGCAACTATGTCAAGGAACATCCTTTCACACTATTAGATAAAATTAACCAGTAACAAACTAGCAATATGACAAGAGGAACCACGATCGGATTAATAATCGGAATTTTGATTTTAGCCGGACTCGTCTGGTGGTATGTGGCGGCCACCGATGACACTGATGTCAATGTAAATATTCCGATTCAAAGTCAGACAGAAAATAGGATTATTTATACCACCGATATGGAGGCAGATGAAGCGGCCTTGCGCGACCATTGTTTGGCGCAAGGAGGAGTCTTCAACACCTGCGGCTCTCTCTGCGACCCGGGTGAAGTTTGCGCCCAGGTCTGTGCTTTTAGCTGTGAGTTACCAAGCTCCTCCACCAACGGAGACAACGACAATGAAAACCAATGGCAGACGTACTCCGCTGATAATAATAGCTATACTGTTCAGTACCGCCGTGATATGCAAATCGACGAAAATCAAAGCCGCGTGAATTTCATGCTAAAAGGCCCAACTCAAGAAGAGAATACAGAGCTTTTTGATGGGGTAAATTTCACCGTGATGGGTCCTTACGAGTATGATAAAGATGAAACCCTCAAAGATTTGGTTGATACCGAGGTAAGTAATTCTCGCCGCGTCGGCACTATTGAAGAGGAGCCGACAATAACCTCTCTTGACGGTTTTAACGGCTACACCTATGCAACCATCACCGCTGGTACACTGTCAACTAATTACATATTGGGTTTGGATGCCAATACGGCACTTCGAGTATTTTACAGTACACCCGATCCCGAAAACCAAGGTTACGAGGCGATGGCCGAACGAATGTTAAACTCCCTGGATATCAGTGATACCGCTGACTGGGATAAAGAAGATGATATTGTCCGTCTTCACAACCCCCGTCCGCTGACTCGCGTGCAAAGTCCGCTAACAATCAGTGGCGAAGCCCGAGGTAATTGGTTTTTTGAAGCGTCCTTTCCCATAGAGCTTCAGGACGCCAATGGTGCCACGATCAAAGAGGATTTTATCATGACATCAGAGGAGTGGATGACAGAGAACTTCGTTTCCTTTGAAAAGCAAATAACATTTACTGCCCCCCAGACAGACACCGGTTTCCTAATTCTGCACAAAGACAATCCTTCGGGCCTACCGGAAAACGAGGATGAATTACGAATTCTTGTAAGATTTAGATAGCTACTTTTTCTAACTTCACAGATAGCATCAATAACCCATTTACTATATTATTGATCCTATTTTTTTCAGGTATGCCACTAAACTAATAATAAAAATGCGATGACGTGAGTCACCGCATTTATTTTTGTAATTATTTCTGTTCCAGTCTCAACGCCAACGGTTGACGTAAAGTTATATACTGGTCACATAAAAAATATTTTCCATTCCACTCAACGTAGATGTCAGTATCAGTGAAAAAGAATATAGCGTCACCGTTACTGCCATATGAACCGTCGAGATCAGGACTATCTACTACATGGACATTATCACGTCCACCATTACTGGTTCCATTCCCCTGTCCATCGTCCACCAACTGTTTTGTACAGGTCAGCATGGAATTGACCGATGAAACCTTGCCCTTAACTGTGAAGAAAGCCATGATTTTGCCTGTATTTATTAGATAAATATAGCTGATTTTATCGGCTACATTAAATCGCAATAATCGTTTAGCAAGATTTTGACGTTCGATTGAGTTATTTATCTTTGGTGGCTTAACGTCTTCCATTAAGCGTTTAAAGTTTTCGGCTGTATGCATTTGGTCAGAAG
>JANLIN010000017.1 GCA_024654345.1 Candidatus Komeilibacteria bacterium | reverse complement strand
ATGAATTCAGAAGTAAAGAATCAGAGCGGATGACTATTGATTTATCAGCCGTCGTCAAGAAACAACTTTTAGCGCAGGGGATAGCCGCTGATAAAATTGTCACCAGCGCTGAATGTACCTATTGTCAGGCGGAAAAATACTATTCATATCGCCGCGATAAGCCGGAAAATGTTCAATCAATGATTGCTTATGTGGGTTTGATGTAGGCGGTACCGATCTGTTGAGTATTATTGGCGACTGAGGGCGCCATCTATTAATTGCTTCAAATCTTGATAACTACGAGGATTGTCAAATTTCTCTCCGTTTAGAAAGAAGGTCGGGGTGCCGTTAACACCGGCGCGTCGTCCGGAGTAGAGATCTGCGTCCACTTTTTCTTTCACCTTTGAACTATTATAGTCGTTTCTAAACTGCTCCATGTCCAACTGGAGACGTTCCGCGTAGGTGATGAATATATCAGTGGGATTGCTCTCCTTGGACCAAAGATTCTGTTCATCGAAGAGTAGGTCGTGCATCTCCCAGAATTTACTCTGATAGCCGGCCGCTTCGGCCGCGTAGGCCGCTTCGTCGGCATTGGGATGGATTTGGCGGAGAGGGAAGTGGCGGTATATGAAGGCGATCTGATCACCGTATTCCGCCGTTAGCTGTGCCACCATAGGTTTGTAAAAGGCACAGGCGGGGCATTGAAAATCACTGTATTCCAGCAAGGTAACACCTGCTGTCGCACTACCTTTGATATGGTCCGTTTTGGTGATCTCATCCGTACCGGCGACCGGCTTATCATCATTGCTCGCCATAAGAGATATGACGACTATCACCACAGCTACGACCACAATCCAAATGATGGCCTTTTTTAACCCTTGATTTCTTTTTTCCAGCTGGGACGATTCCCGCTGCTGCTGTTTTTTGAAGGCGCGCAGCTCTTTTTTGGTTAATCTTTCTTCAGGCATAGTATTTAGGATAAATATTTAGACATTTTTCAGTATATCATGTTGTTTGACGTTTTTGAAATATAGTAGTAAGGTGTTGTGAATAATGAATATTAACAACTAAGAGGTTCAATAGTGACTAATAGCAAAACTGTCAGTTGGAAGGATAAATGGAATTATAAAATTGAGATAAAGTCTCGGGAAAAAATAGATTCATCAGACGTAGACGCAATGCGTGATAATCCGACGGCTGAAATATATACCGTCAGGGATCTCAAACCTACACGAGACGAAATAGCTTTAATCAGAGTATTGGCACAAGCATATAATGATTTATTGCGTTCTCTTAACTATGCGACCATAAAACTGGTCCACGATAATGTTCACATACTTTCGGAAGCCGAGTTTAAGAAGAAAATACTTTGCAGTTCCCCAAGACCCAGCTTAGCTGCTTTGTTTTCATTTTGCCATTGCTACGTGGTCAGGGGATCCAATCGATTTGTCCTCGAACTGGCCCATGAGCTTTGCCATTACTATGGCTATTTTAAATTGGGAGTGAATATTGGAGCAACAAGAAGGGAGTTTGGAGCCAAGCGGATGGGACTAGCTGTAAACCTGGACACAGAGGCGGTGGCGTTCGTTGGCTTTAATGAAGCCATGACTGAACTCATCACTCATCAGGTAGTAGAAGTAGCATTAAAAAACTCACTATTACCTAGTAAATATAAGACGGTTGATTTAAGGAGCCATACCTATGAATCAAATATAGCCATTCTGGATTATATCGGAAAAAAAGCTAGCGGGACTGATTCAGCGAAGGAAAGCTTATTTTGGAGCAATCTTATGCGAGCGTACTTTACCGGGAATCATAAATATATGCGTTGCGTGCTAAATAATGATCTATTATGGGCAGTCGTTGCGGGGATGGGGTGTAGAGATGAGGATGCATTGCGAACGGCCTACGCTCTGGGTAGTCGAGCGCTGATGAATAGAATAAAGAAAATTAATACCGAAGTTGAATAACTTCGGTATTTAATTTGCGCTAAATGGCAGTAACGGTAGAGAATAAATAAAACCGCGATTTTTTGAGATCGCGGTTATAAGTTTATGCAATTTTTTTCCGCCCTTTTTTTGGCGAAATCTGTTGCAACCAGTCTAGGTGAGCCCAGGAGTTCTCTTCTAGGAAGAGTTTAACGGATTCATGGTATTCCTCGGGTAATGTGTGAAGGGTGAGTACATCGATGGCTATCAGCTCTTGGATCCTGACTAGCACGTAGTTATTTTTTTCTGCGTCGACCCATAGAGGATGTCTGACATTGAAGGTCAGACGGCAGATCAGAGGATCAAAGTCCCACAGATGTGAGCTTTCGGGCATGTGGTCATATGAGAGCTGTAGCCCTGTGGAGTGTCCTTTGACTACTGTACGATTACGACCTGTCGGACCAGTAACCGTGAAGGGCATATGATTGGGGTGATCAGTATTGGGTTCTGGGTTTTGCATTCTTTTCTCATTTTCCCCATTTCCTCTGTTCGTAGATGGATCGGCAAAATGTGAAGTCAGAGATTTTTCCTCCTGCTGTTTTACCCTTGTCTTAGTATCATCGTAGTGGTGAGTACCAACGGTTCCTTTTTTGGCTTGAGATAATACTTTTAGGAGGGCTTGATTCTTGTCATTTCTGAGAATCATCTCTATGTTCAACAGTGCTTGTCTACCTAGAGTCTGGTAGCGGTTGTTGATACTAAGATCATTTACCTTGCTAATCTCGACTAGCCCGGTATTTGCTACCCAGGTTTCAATATGACTTATAAAATCCACCAATGCGTCATTCTCATAAAAACTTCTTCTGTCCGGGTGGAGCTTGCATTTTTCCGTAATTATTTCACCCTCCAAAACGCCGCTTGTCAGCGCCTCGATCATGTCCGGTGAAAATAGGTCCGCATGACTGCGTGCGAAGATACTGAAGGGAATCCTAAAGTCGTTGTGTCTGATTCCAATTAGCACTTTGCCCTGACGACCGCGCGCTTTTTTTGGTGCGATAAACATATTGAACTGGGTCTTGCCACCAGCCTTTGTTTCTAGCTCAGAAACAGGAATCTTGGCACCATGAAAGCTTGTGGCCCGAATAATCTTTCTTTCCTCGTCTTTACCGACTCTTATTGTTATATGAATGACAGTTTTAGCTTTTTGCATAGCGATACCAAATCTCTCAAGGATGTCCTCTTCTAATTTTGCAAGGTTGAGGTTGCTGATGGTATGGTCTCTCGTGTACTTTTTCATATAGACCTGCGTTCGCCAATTGACAACTGTTTTTGTTCTATCCACCTTGAAAGGATTTCTCGAAAAAAGTAAAGCAGACTCCTTTTGATAGGGGATTTTTATGCCATCGGTGGTATTCATGAGCTGAGAGGTATTGAATGTCCAGCAATGGAAATCTTGAGAACCCTTGGCAGCGCTTGTAAAGGTAAATTCTTCACACTTGCCAATCGGAGAAATCAACCCCTTACCGAACTGGCCTAATTTGCCTCTTGCTTTTATAGTCATATTGATTGATTTCAAAGCTTTCCCGAATTTTTCCAGACTGACTCCGTCACCGTCATCAGAGAACTTCATAATCCGCTTTAGCTGATCAATGGTTATAAAGATATTCTCAGCGTTAGAATCAATGCCGTTTTGAATTTGCTCCAAAAGTACGTCTCGGACTTTAGGGTAAAAATTGGCTGCATCCATAAGGGTATTACCCTTGTGAAAGTCCATTTCCATTTCGTCTATAATCTTAGGGTTAGGCATGATTTACCTCCTTCAGGTTTTGAATTTCTCTCGACTTTTCACTTATCAAGATATTTAGCTTTGAGTAAAGTGAATGCGTCAAATTTGAAGTCTCAAATAACAGATCGTTTCCTAACTCTTCCCGAATGAGTTTCCTAGCTTCGGCTGAACTATTTATTTCTGACGACATGCCAGCGAGAAAATTTAGTGTAATCTTTAAACCAGATTCCACGCCTCTAAGACTCTCTTTTAGCAGTAGTAGCGGGGCCAAAGAAGAATCATTTTTCTGTGATAGTGGACCAACTAATGTGCCATTGACTCTTAGGAGCCTATCTTTTGCGGCTTGAATCTGCGGTAGGTGAGACTCATAGAGGTATTTAAGTCTAGCCTTTTTCTCTTCCGAATAACCAGAGCGTCCGCCTAAGACACGAAGGAAATCGTCGGTGCGTGCATAGCCAATGGCGTCGCGAAAATCCTCTGTTTTAACTATCCTTATTGCAAGAATCTCGCACGCGTCTTTAATTACTTTTGATACAGGGATACTGTCTGTTATCCTATAGCCCTGAAAAATTAGGTAGAATTTTAGACGAATAAGATTTTCTCCCTTCGGTAACGCGCTGATCCAATTTTGAAGAGTATCTCTCTTTAGTCCGATAAAACTCACAAAATCTTCTATAATATTTTGATGAGTGGCTGAGGTGAGGTAGGTGTTGAAAAAATGCCTATAGCATTCCATCAATGATCCGGAAATAGTACCGTTACTGTTCATTTTATCCTCTTAATTTATGTATTTTTAAATGTTCTGTGGTAATTTTCAACTTTAGTATATTCATCACCGATTGTCAATAGACATTTGGTGACCTCTCTAGGATAGCATAATGAGGCTATTCTGGACAAAAAACATTGTTTATACTAGAATACCAGTTGTCATCGGGGTGTAGCGCAGTTGGCTAGCGCGCATGATTCGGGTTCATGAGGTCGGAGGTTCAAGTCCTCTCACCCCGACCATTCAAGATTTGCCAAGAGAAACGCTTTAGGTTAAGTTAGGGAGTCATAATTATGACTTTATCACTTAACCAGAATGTATGTATTATATTTATTTTCTTCGCAGTCTGAGGGATAATAAAAAATATACTGGAGTAACCTCAAAGAGTCCATATCAGCGACTAGAAGAACATAATCAGGGATCAAACAAATTTACGAAAGAAAATGGTCCTTATGAATTAGTTTACTATGAAGAATACATGTGTAAGCAAGACGCGCTCAAACGAGAAGGGTTTTATAAATCGGGTATAGGTAGAAAGGTAAGAGATGCTATCATAGAAGCAGTTTCCGCCCGAGGCGGACCCGCCTTTCCTCCAGAGGCGGACATGGGCGGGGGCTAGCGCGCATGATTCGGGTTCATGAGGTCGGAGGTTTCCGCCAAAGGCGGATCTGCCTATGGCACGACAAGTCCTCTCACCCCGACCAACCCCTCGTGAAGCGAGGGACTAGAATCTAGTAACTAGAACCTAGGGACGAGAGTCTAGAAACTAGATTCTAGTAACTAGAACCTAGTTATTGTAGTTATATGTTTGATTTTGAGAAACTTATTGCCTATCAGAAAGCCAAGGAAGTAAATAGAAAGTTACGGAAGATTTTGCTTGAAAAGAAAATGACTTCATTTTTGCGGGACCAACTCTACAGAGCTTCAGTGAGTATGGTTATTAATATCATAGCCGGTACCGGAGAATTATCGAATAATGATCAGAAGAACTCCCATGTTATATCTCGTGGTTCTGTATTTGAATGTGCATCTTTAATGAAAGTTCTCAATGAGTAAAAAATTTCAGAGAACGATAGAGAATTTTAAGTGTGAGCATTGTGGATATGATGTTGTAGGGACCGGGTATACAAACCACTGCCCAGCTTGTTTGTATTCCAAGCATGTTGATATCAATCCCGGGGATAGAGCGGCGCAATGCGGTGGTATGATGAACCCGGTCGAATACTATCTGAAGGCGGGGGAAGTGGTCATAGTGCACCAGTGCGAGAAATGTGGGCACCGTCGCCCGAATAAAGTCAGCCCCGAGGATGCTTTGGAGGCATTACTTAAGCCTAGAGATAGCTAAGATGTAATTAATAGCACCCGTCTATTATGGCCCTTGACAGGCCTTTTTTTTCTGCTAAAATGGAATTAGCACTCTATGTAACTGAGTGCTAATAGAGAAAAATATGAAATTGACGGATAGACAGGAAAACTTACTGGCTGAGATCATCCACCAGCATGTAATTTCGGCGGAGCCGGTGGGCTCAAAACCGTTGGTGGAAGCGGGTAGATTTGAGCTATCCTCGGCTACTTTGCGCAACGAAATGTCCGTCCTCGAACAAGAAGGTCTCTTGCGTCAGCCTCATACATCAGCGGGGCGAGTGCCCACACCCGCCGGCTACCGTTATTATTTGCAAAATATCTTAGAAAGTAAATCCGTCAGCGGGCGAGATCAGGTCAAAATCAAAGAAATTATTTCTAAGAATGAGGCGTCTGATTGGCAGACACGAATGAAGGATTTGGCGCGGGCTGTCGCGGATATGATTGATTCGGCCTTTATCATTTGTTGGTCAGAAAGAGATATTTATTATACCGGAATAGCGAATGTCTTGCAGCAGCCGGAATTTTATCGGCCCGAGGTTAGCGTGAATATCGCGCGTATTATTGATCATCTTGATCGCGCACTGCCACCGCTCTATCAGCGCGTAGAGCAGACAAAGGTTCTGATTGGTGACGAAAATCCCTTAGGTCATGATCTGGCGGCCATATTCACGAAGGCGGAGGGAAGGCGTCAGCCCTTGATCGGGATATTTGGACCACTGCGGATGAATTATGTCCGCAACCTGGGAATTATTAATTATTTAAAGAAAGAAGTATCCAATGTCTAACGATAATTATATCGCTCCGGAGGAAGAAGAAATCGAAG
>JANLIN010000015.1 GCA_024654345.1 Candidatus Komeilibacteria bacterium | reverse complement strand
CACTAATTAGTGCCTCGGGCACTGTTTTCGACCCATTATTTTATCCAATGTTAGGGATAAATTTGATAAAATGGCCTTTAAGTTAAATAACTTTAGTGCCTCTAAAATTGCTACTAATTTTTCTATTCCACTAATCGATTTACTATGCAAACCTATATCAATCCGTAGAAAATTCCAACAAAGAAGCTAAATATTCGCCCCAATATCCCCAGCCCCAAGAAGCTGTCCAAGATTAGAAAACCCAACAACAGCCAGGGGCCATTCTTGGTCAGCCAAAATTTGAATCCCTCATAGCGAGCCGGCAAAACATCAAACAGCAGTTTTGAGCCATCCAAAGGAGGGATCGGGATCAAATTGAAAATCATCAAAATAACATTAATCATCACCAAATAGATCAAAAACAAGGATAGATAGTTATTCGGCGTTACGACCTGCAAAGATATCAGTATCTTGAGGATGACTATAAAAACAACCGCACTGATCAGATTGGCGGCCGGCCCGGCCAGAGAAACTATCGTATTCCCCCACCGCTGATTACGGAAATTGGCGGGATTCACCATTACTGGCTTAGCCCACCCAAAGACCAGCGGACTGCCGCTCATTATCAACAGCACCGGTAAAATGATGGTGCCGAACATATCCATATGTGGCCAAGGATTCAAAGTCAAGCGGCCATCCAAACGCGGGGTCGGATCGCCCTGTTTATTGGCCGCCAAAGCGTGCGAGAATTCGTGCACCACAATAGCGTATAGAACGGAGATGATTTGTATTACTATTATCATAAAGAAAATTTAGCAACTGCGCCTATTTAGGTGTGGCTTGACATAAGTATACAAAAGGCCTAAAATAACACAGTCCTACCTATTATCATTTATAAACTCCAGTATGTCAAAAGTATGTCAGATCTGTGACCGAGGAACTTCCAGTGGTCAAACAAAGAGTCACTCTCAGATCAAAACTAAACGACAGGTAAAAATCAATTTGCAAAGCAAATCCATCGGTGGTCAATCAATCAGAATTTGTACCTCTTGTCTCCGAACACTTAAAAAGAAATAGCCATCTAAATAAAAAATCCGCTTTCATCACGAGAGCGGGTTTTTTGTATCCCCAAGAAAACTATCATTTATAATCAAGCTGAATCTTTCCGCTCTCCACGATAATTTCCATATCAGTATAATCAGGATATGTGTAGAGGAATTCTGCGGTATCCCGCGTGTATTTTTCCAGGATCTTATTGGCCAAGAGATGGGGGAAATAAAAACCTTTAAAATTAGCTTTTGTTACATAAAAATATATTTCCTTATCCAATACGACCGGTCGCACCTCCAGATCCACTTTCCCCTCCAACGGCTCCAATAGGTAGCCACGCAAATTAATGCGTCCCTCCACTAAACTCACTTGCGGATCTTTGAGCGGCGGATTCTTCATGTCGCCCAAACCTTTTTCCAGCAGATAAGAGAACTCCTTTTCCGTCCAGGTTAAATTTTGTTCATTGGAGATAAGCTTGCTCCCGTCCTTAGTATCATACGTATTAAGCCAAAGCTCATATTTTGTCTGCGCTTTAGCCGGTGAAAAAACATCTTTTTTTTCCACTGCCGGCGTCACAAGCTGTGGTTCATCATCATTCAACCACCAAAAAATACTGGACCAACTCAAAGCTGATGCCGACAAAGGTATAGTAATTACAACTAAGGCGAATAGAGCCCCTACCACAGTTTTATTCATACTAGTATGATAGCAGAAAAATGAATTTTTTTGAAGCTACAGTGTTTTTAAAATCGAACATAAAACTACAATAACTAGATTTCCGAGCTCGTTACTAGGTTCTAGATTCTAGTCCCTCGCCCTGCGAGGGGTTGGTCGGGGTGAGAGGACTTGGTCTCGACTCAAAGTCGGCTTCCGCCGCCTTTGGTCTGACCACCGCCTCACCGCCGTGCTCACTCACCGTTCCGCGCGGCCTGGCTCCGGCGTTCAAGTCCTGACGCGAGTTCCACTGGAACTCGCTTTCTAAAGGACATTAGCCATTCATAGTATTACCGCTACTATATTCGTTTTTTAAAAAAATTGGTCGGGGTGAGAGGACTTGAACCTCCGACCTCACGCACCCCATGCGTGCGCGCTAGCCAACTGCGCTACACCCCGATGAAAAAAAACGTAAAGAACATAAATACGTTGAATGTAGCGCTAGCCCCCGCCAAAGGCGGGTCGGCCTTTGGCCGAAACTGCTTGCCCACCGTAGTTCGCGATAGCGAACGTAGGAGGGCGCTACACCCCGATGAAAAAAAACGTAAAGAACAACACTTGCCTGAGTTAACACAACTCTTGAGAGCGGGTTTTTTCTAGGCAAACGGCCTACTCCGACTAATCGGTAGTTTATTATATTTAAGCAGTATTGTCCATATAAACAAACAAAAAATCCTACTGTATAAAGTAGGATTCTCTATGGCTCTAACCACTCCGGAATCGATTGGAAGTTCCCTGGAAACAACCGGGCAGTCTAATCGGTGATGTTTAGATCAAGCAAAGCCTAGTCCAACACCACTATATTATCTATTGCCGCTGGGTGTCCTGGAAACAGAGCCACAGCCCTGTTTCACGTAAACTCCCTAATCAAGAAGGTTGTAGAGCTTCAATCCACCGGGCTGATTAGAGCTACTGATAGTATAACAAATGGGGTACTTAAAAACAAATGAAAAAATAGCTCCTCGGAGCTATCCTTTCTGGTCATTTAAGCCGGGCGCTCGTCCTCGTGATAAACCCAGCGCCAATCGTCTTTATAGTAATCAAATAGTTCGTGTGGCTGAAAAAACCTCTTTATCTCAATTTCCGCATTCTCCGGCGAATCTGAAGCATGTACAATATTATTGGCTTGGCTCATGGAATAGTCACCCCGAATAGAGCCGGCGTCAGCCTTACGACCCAGTGTTGGCCCGACAATCACCCGTATCGACTCCACCGCTTCGTACCCTTCTAAGACTATAAATATCACCGGCGCTGACTGCATAAATTTCTGCAGATTACCAAAGAAAGGTTTATCCTTGTGTTGACTGTAGTGTTCTATTATCTGCTCATCACTGATTTTGCCCATTTTCAAACCGGCGATTTTGAGACCCTTATTCTCAAAACGTTTAATTATCTCCCCCAGTAAATTACGTTGTAGGCAGTCCGGCTTCAATATGATTAGAGTACGTTGCATCATGTTTTTGGATTTCTAATAGTTAAATTCGCCCTCAGTATAGTACATATATGGGCAAAAAGCAAGGCTTATACGTAAAGCCGTGACAAATGGGCACAACAAAAACGTGCTTTTAATATATTAAAAAAATCCCCCGGAATCCCAGAGCCTAGTTTTAAACTAAGTTCTAAGGATCCGAGGAACAAAGGGACAAGAGTAAATCTATCAAACTGCCACGGGCACGAGCTGCGGGGAAACAACGCGATAACGATACTCACCGTGCCAGACAGCGTCATACTCAAGGAGATGGACATAGGGGTACAAGCCGTCAGAGTACACACGCACGCGGGCCACAAAATACCGATCTTCAACCTTGAAAAGGAAGAAGGTTCCATAACCATCGGCACGCAACCAGTTAGCATGTTTTTTGCAAAGTTTCTTTATCTGATGCTGTGTCAGACACAGCCTATCAAGATCAGCCCCGAGGGAACCGAACATTTGTGCAAAAGTTGCGTCTTTAACCATTTCATGAACTTGCACTGCCACATCTTCTGTCGCCACCCCTGATTTATTGGTGCCCCAGTTTTTAAATTTTAGTTAAATGCGGGTTTTGAACT
>JANLIN010000132.1 GCA_024654345.1 Candidatus Komeilibacteria bacterium | reverse complement strand
ATTAGGATGGCTCTTTATGAAAATATTAACCGCTTTGCCAGCGATATCATCTATACTATCCCCCGGAAAACCTGAAATTAACTGACTATCATAATCGATGTTTTGCCTCTGCCTTTTTTTCAGTTCACTTAGCACATTTTCCTCAGGCAGGCCTTCGGCCGGCCATCGTTTGAGCGTCTTCGTAAGCGTCTTCATAACTACCTCTATTCTTTGAGAAAATTATAGTTTATATGCATCGCGTCTCTTACCTTATCCATTATTCCCTGCGCACTGACTTTAGCTCTTTTATTCCCTTCATTTAGTATCTCAGCGACTAGGTCTGGCCTTTTTTCGAAAAAGGCTCTTCTTTCCTGAATTGGTCGCAGGAACTCAATTACCAGCTCAGTCATCCTCTGCTTATCCTGCACGCAACCAATTTTACCCGCTTTACAGCCTAGCTCAACATCAATAATTAACTTGTTATCACCGAAGGCTCTGTAAAACTGAAATATGGCACAGCCATAGGGATTACCAGGATCATTGCGACGAATCTTTTTCGGATCAGTAAAAGCATTATTGACTTTTCTGGCTATGTCGGCCGGTGAATCTTTCAGAAAAATTGCATTCCCGGCACTTTTCCCCATTTTCTCCATATCCAAACCTGGCAATCGCGGTGTATCGCTGATCATAATTTCCGGCAAAACAAAGACGGGTTTATACATTTCGTTGAACCGACGCGCCACTTTTCGAGTTGACTGTATATGAGGCGCCTGATCCTCTCCCACCGGAATTAGTAAAACATTATCATCTGTTAACAGGGGTGAGAACAGCAAGATATCAGCCGCCTGAGAAACTGGATACCCGATAAACCCATAGTATTCATCTTTCTGCTTCTTCAGTTCATCCTTGATCGTGGGATTTTGCAGAAGCTCACTAAGACGAGTAAACATCCCAAAATACATTGACAGTTCTGCCAGCTCCGGAATTTGCGATTGGATAAATATAGTGGCTTTGGCAGGGTCTATACCAACTGCCAACAAATCAAGGACAACTTCTCGGACCGATTGTTCTATCTCAGCTGCCCGATCGAAATGAGTGGTAAGCGCCTGCACATCAGCCAGCAGAAAGTAGCAGTCATAATTGTCCTGTAATTCTAACCAATTTTGAAGAGCACCAAAGTAGTGCCCGATGTGTAATGGACCGGTGGTCCTGATGCCCGAAAGCACTCTTTTTTGCATAACAACCTCTTATTTAATTTTTAAAGAACTAGTTAAAAAAAGAGACTTTTAACCTGCCCCCCTTTTATAGAAAGAACAAATTAAAAGTCTCACTAATCTGTGAGCGCGAGGGGAATCGAACCCCTAACCGACGGTTTTGGAGACCGCTGCTCTACCATTGAGCTTCGCGCCCGGTTAAGACAAATGTACTAGTGACGCAATCTTAAGCCTATTTTAATTTAATGTCAATTTTTTTAATAATTCAGAGACAGACAGAAAACATAGTTTGTTAAAAAAACTGCTTCTGACAGCAGTTTTGTGCCGAAAAAGTGAATAAAGAACTGCTACCCCTTTTCCTGCATAAATTGTCGGTATATATCCACCAATGAGAAGAATAAACTTAGGACCAGAGGCCCAAAAATGAACCCTAGAGGCCCGAAGAACAGCAATCCGCCTAATACCGAGAATAATACCCACAATGGGCTCATTTTGGCGCCCTTGCCATAAAGGTAAGGCCCCAAGAAGTTGTCTATCAATCCCACCAAAATGATGGACCAAATCAATAAACCAACGGCCTGTAAAATATTGGCAGTCACAAATAAATATATTACCGCCGGCAACATGACCACTGAGGTATAAAAAGGCGGGATCAACGCCGCGAAGGCGGCTAATGTCCCCCAAACAGCCGGGTTGGGAACACCAAAAACAGCCAGACCGGCTCCGGAAAGAACTCCTTGTATCAACGCCACCAAAATCGCACCACCCAGTACCGCCTTTACCGTTCGTCCCAATGTCTCAAATATATTGCGGTCGTATTTATCAGACAACGGACTTAATTCGATGATACTTTTCCTCAATTTCTGTCCATCACGTAATAAGAAGAATAAAGCGAATATCACCAACACCATGTCTATCAAAACCGTAGCAGTGCTCGATACCAGTGTACCAAAATTATTTCCCAACCAACGTACGCCATTGGCCAAATATTCCTGAAGATTGAATTCATAGCCGGGCACAGTGTTTTGCAACGGTTCATTTATTCTTTCCGAAATACTGGTAACTATACTTATGTCAGAGGTGCGAATGCTTTGGTACAGATCTTTTGACTCATCAAAAATTCTCAGACCCAAGAAAAATAACGGCACCAGAATAATTATGACCGTCAGTAAAATTATAATAATAGCGGACAGAGATGGTCGATTGCCCAGCCACCCGGTAAGTTTCTTATGGAATGGGAAAAAAGCAGCCGCTAAAATTGCCGCCAACACCAAAGGTTGGATAAACGGCAATAACACCAAAAATACCAACACGCTAATGGCGGCTAGTAAAATAAAGAAAAAAACCATTTCAATTCGTTTGCGATCCATGTCAATATTATACTATAGGAAATGTTTAGAAGGAAGCCGTCGGTCAGACATCAATAATCAAGGTAACCGGACCGTCATTGGTGAGCTCCACCTCCATTATGGCACCAAATTTTCCCGTGTCCACGCTGATCCCTCTGTTTCTAACTTCCTCAATCACCTTTTCATAAAGCGGTTTCGCATGATCCGGCTCGGCCGCCGCCATAAAGCTCGGCCTAGCACCGGCGCTGGTATCTGCGTACAGAGTGAATTGAGAAACAATCATAATACTTCCATTCCCATCCCTAATACTCCTGTTCATCTTACCGTCACGATCGGCAAATAATCGCAACTTAACCAATTTATCCGCCATCCTAACGGCAGTAGTCTCGGTGTCGTCATGAGTAATACCCAGTAGAACTAAAAGACCGAAGTTTATTTCTCCTATCACCTGATTAGCTACCTTGACTCGTGCTTCACTTACTTTTTGGACGACTGCTCGCATACCCTATTCATTTAACAGCGACTTTAACTCGTCTCGGCGGCGAGAAAAATCCCCTTTCTTGTCAGAGGCAATCGGCTCTCCCGGCGGCAGTATTTCCAGCAATGGATTCACCTTGACGCCATTCTTTACCAACTCATAGTGCACATGCGGGCCGGTGGAAAATCCCGTAGATCCGACATAACCAATGATCTGCCCTTGCTTTACCTTATCCCCTTTTCTGACCGCAAATCTGGACTGGTGGGCGTAATTCGTGGAATATGTGCCGTTATGCCTGATTGAAGTGAGATTGCCATAACCGGCGCTACTCCAACCGGCAAAAGTGACAGTTCCATCTCCCACCGCTCGTATCGGTGTCCCGTGCGCGGCGGCGTAGTCTATGGCGCGGTGACCCGTGGAGACGTTGAATGCCTTTACGTAACGTTGTCCGGTGGTAAATCCGGACGAAATGTATTTGTACTCCACCGGCGCCTTAAGAAACATCTTTTGCACGGAATTGCCATCCTCATCGTAAAAACCGGCCTCTGCGTCCCCGTCATAAAAATAGACATAAGACTCACTGCCAGCATTAACATATTGGCCGGCTAAGACCCTGCCCGGCATTACGTATTCTCCATCTAAATACCTCTCTTCGTAAACAAAGCGAAATGTATCACCCACGCGCGGATCCATGGCAAAATCAATCGACCATTGGAAAGCATTGGCCAATTCGATAATAGCTCTTTCGTCTATGTTGTTCTTCAGAGCGGCGGCGTACATGGAAGAAACTATCTCCCCGCCGACCGTCACTATCTTGGTCTCGTACGGTATCGAAGTCTTCTCAGCCAGCCATTTGTCAGCTTGATAGGTAAGGGTTAGTCGCTCCTCGCTATCGATATCATATATTATTTGCCGCAGTTCATCAGTCGATATGTCGTATATCAATTTGATCACTTTACCAGCTTTTATTTTCGCCAGATCATAAGTGGGCTTAGCCGCTTCATATATGCTGGCTGCGGCTGAGGGCGTGAGACCGTTGTCAGTCATTAATTTACCGTACGTATCACCACTGCCGATCAAAACCGACTGCACTCTTTCCGTCGGCGTCACCGCTGACGCCACTTCTGTCAATCCAGCCTCCGTGATGTCCGCTTTTGTTCGATTGAGCGAATAAACGCTGATAGCGCTGATAATCAGCGCTAAAATGAAAAAAATACCGACTTTGTAGCTTCTAAACATATTACCTATGCTAGCACAACTCTGTCGATAATTCTAGTCCACACCCCAGTCAATCCCCATCTAAACCGTCGAAACGGTAGCCAGCCGTCTAACCAAAGGTAAACGTAAATACCTCCAGCCCGGAATCTTCCACCTCGATCTCCAAGACGTGACTGCCATAGTCATCACCCTGTATCAATTTATACAGTCGCTCATCGCCAAAATTTACTTTCCCATTAATAACATCTTGGCCACTTGACTCGATCTCAGCGTCGCCATTCAAATAAATTTTTGCGTTGACAGTCGGCTCTGCTCCGGCCACCATATAAACATCTTTGGCAGTATAGCGAATAAGGATTTTGGCGCCGGCCTCTCGGGCCACCACTGACTCGGGACCGATAAACCATTTGCCGACCAAGTAAAATTTGTTCGGTTCCGGCACCGCCGGCGCCACCAACTCCACTTCGCCGACTTGCCCCGGTTCGGCATTGCCCAACCACTGGTTACGCTGTGCGCCAAAATATATTTCCGGTGTTTGGATTCGCCGGTGTTCTACATTTTGCTCTTCCACTGCCGAGGAAACAGCCACCACCTCGTCATTGTTCAGATCAGATAAGAGTCGCACAATTACTTTTTCCGTGTCCTCATACCCACCTTCGCCAATATGGTCGTAAACGATATAGCCATCTTTATCTATTAAATATTTATGCGGCCAATAGCGATTGGCGTAGGCTTGCCAAGTGGCGTAGTCATTATCCAGTACCACCGGATAATCTATCCCCCATCGCTCCACTTCACGGCGCACATTGTCATATTTTTTTTCAAATGCAAATTCAGGCGTATGGACGCCGATTATTTCCAATCCTTGATCTTTGTATTTTGCGTACCAATCTTTCAAATATGGAATTGTGCGCTGACAGTTGATGCAGCTATAAGTCCAAAAATCCACCAGTACCACTTTCTTCCCTTTCAATTCATCAATTGTTATGCCGGAAGAATTAATATAAGCCGCTGGATTTACCAACTCTGGGGCTCGGACTTTTCCCTCTGTATTTAGATTGAGACGATTGGTAATTTTTGTCATGGGTTTTACCTTAATTGTTTCCAAATATAATATAGCCCCACCAATCAGCAACACAGCTATAAATAGAATTGTCAGACGGCGGATGATCATAATTTTGGCACTCCAATAATTTCAAAACCTCCCAGCAAATTCAGATTTTGCGTGAAGACCAGTATCCCCATCGCTATCAATAAGATACCGAATACCACCCGCGCTATCATCAGAATCCGTGACGAGCGACGCAACCAACTCATGATCGGCGTCGTAAATAAGGCCAGTAACAGAAAAGGCAATCCCAACCCCAGAGAATACGTTAACAATAAGCCGAATGCCATACTGGGTTGAGCTGCCGCCAATCCTAATATTGCACCCAGCACCGGCCCGACACATGGCGTCCAACCGGCGGCAAAGGCAAAGCCGAACAAAAAAGATCGCCCGTAGCCGGCCTTTTGACCCAGCTTGGACGAGGAGAGTTTAAACTCTTTTTCCAATAAAGGAATGTTGAACAAGCCGGCCAGATACAGACCGAAAAATATTACTAGTAACCCACCAAGACGCGCCAACCATAACTGTACATCATAGGCTACCGCCTCCAGTAATGTATTGAGTAAAACACCGAGGAGAGAGAATAAAACGGCGAACCCAAGAACAAAAAGTAAGGCGTTGATAACCACTGCTCGCCGATGTGACCCGACGTCACTGACTTTGACGCCGCCCAAGTAAGCCAGATATCCGGGCAACAATGGTAAAACGCAAGGCGCCAAAAAAGACAGTAGACCGGCCAGAAAAGCAATGGCGTAATTCAACTCCATATTAATTTACAAAATTATTTACTTCCGTGAGGTATCTATCCTTATCCCAACTCTCAGGTGATTTCAATACTCTTTCACCGTCTTTTACAAAAACTTTTGTATGTTGGTAAGCCACGCCATAGCGACGAGCCATCGCCACTTCATCGTCATCAGTCTGATTGTCATTAAAGTTTACTCGAAAAGCGACGACCTCATCTGTCTCCAATTCAGCCATGGCTTCATAAAACTCAGGTATTTCGGCCTTGCAGAGTGGGCACCAGTTGGCGTAAAAATACAAAACAATCAAATCATCGCTCGCTATCGCCTTCTCATAATCAGCTTGAGTAAAATCCAGCACGGGGACCCGATCACCGCCCAAAACTTCTCCCATAAAGGAGGCGTTCAGGCTGGTGTCAGTCATCATTCCCTCGTCCATCTCTGAGTCAGATTCGATCATTACCTGGTCATTTTTTATCATTGAGTTGTCGGCCATCGCCGAGTTGGACTCGGTCATGTTTCCACTATCAGCTGTCATCAGAGAATTATCTTTACTAGTAGAGCCGTCGGCGATAACCAAGGCGTAGACGACACCAATGACTATTATGACCCCTAGCGTAATATAGAGAATTTTATTACTCATATAGTTATTATTTAATTCTAATAACTATATTATACAGCCCGTAATATTAATGTCAAGTTAACTTTACATATGCGAAACTACTAGCAACGAAACTACGAACCACTGCGAATCTACTAACAATTCACAGTCGTCCGTGGTTTTGTAATGGCTCGTTGGTTCGCAGTAGTTCGTAGTTTCGTAGTATTTCGTAGCTTCGCAGTAGTATTAGTTGTTAGCTCCACTGTGTAGCCTCGTCAAAGACTTGGCGACAATCATGACGATCATCGTCAGAACTAGCCAAATATCAACGGCATGCGAGAAAGTCTGGTAAATTATGCCGACAACGAGGATTAACAGGCCAGCCACAAAGGCCACCCGTCCGGCTCGTAAACGATGCAGTTCATCGCGCTCATCCTGAGGCCGTTCCCGCCAAACCAGTCCGGCATAGGCGGCAAAAACTACTATCAGGGCGATAATGAGTACTAGAACCATCCCCTCCGGCATCCACATATCCCAAGGGTTAAACGCGATAATTGCCAATAGTATTAAAAAAATAGGCAATAGCAACGAAAGAAAATTAATCTTCATAATAAAATATTTTTTCCACCGGCTGGTGGAAGTAATTAGAAATTTTAATAGCCAAAGCCACCGAAGGTACATAATTCCCTTTTTCCAGGGCAATAATAGTCTGTCGGGTAACGCCGACAGCTTGTGCTAACTCCTCCTGAGTCATTCCCTGTCTGACTCGAATATTATTTACATTATTACTAAGTTGACCTTTCATGAAAAGAATATAGCATGATAATCCAGTTCTTAACAACTTTGTATAACATGTATCAAAAAACCACCACCCCTCGCGGGGTAAGTGGTTTTTCAAAAGCTTGGAAGCTTATCGGTCGTCGCGACGGCTGAAGCCACCACGATCACCGCCGAATGAACGGCGAGGACGATCTTCTTGCGGGCGAGCTTCGCTAACGCGAATAGCGCGACCATCAATTTCCTGTCCATCCAAGGCCATTGCGGCCTGAGCTTCTTCATCAGTGGACATTTCCACGAATCCGAAACCTTTGGAACGACCTGACATCTTATCACTGATAACAGTAGCAGATACCACCGTACCGAAAGCACTGAAAGCTTCGTTTAAGGAAGCGTCATTGGTGCTGTATGACAAGTTGCCAACATATAATTTCTTTGACATGTTTCTTTTCACAAATTAAAAGGTTTTTTTTAAATGAGCCGACCTTTCTACTTAAAGCCTTCTACTTTGTGGAAAGAGAGACGATAAGAGACACTCACCGCCCTAGTATACACGAAATCTGGGAAATGTCAAGCTTCTGTGGCTCTTTAACAATTAGCGTAGTGGATAACTCAAAAGTAGCGGTAATATTAGCCTTGAACTAGAGTTTCTCAGCTCGAAGATAATTATTAACCACTACCTGTCTGAAAATATGTAGCACGGAAATGCTAAATTTAAAGGTGGTTCTATATGACAAACTAGGAGTTTAAACGGAGGAGAAGATAGTTTTAGTTCACTGTAGAAGTCCAAGGATACTTACTAGACGCTCCGATGCGGTAAAAATATAATATTATTTTGTAAATGTTCTGCTGCAATTACCAATTTCTGATTTAAATTATTATTTATCTACTCCAATTTTTTTTTAGCTGCTCATATCGATAACACGAAATTAAATGATCATTCACCAAACCGGCCGCCTGCATGAACGCATAACAAATAGTACTACCAACAAACTTAAAACCTCTTTTCTTCAAATCCAAACTCATGGCGTCCGATTCTCTTGTTGACGCCGGTATATCACTGTCCTTCCGCCAGCGATTAATCTTCACCCGCTGGTCGGTAAACCGCCAAATATAGTCCGCAAAAGAACCAAACTCCTTTTGTATATTCAAAAATGCCGATGCGTTTGTCACCGTGGCGGCAATCTTCAATTTGTTTCTAATTATACCGACGTCATTCTGCAATGAGCCAATGACACGTTGATCAAATTTGGTCACTTTCTTTGGATCAAAATTGGCAAAGGCTTTTGCAAAGGCTTTTCTCTTATGCAATACAATCCGCCAACTCAAGCCTGCCTGAAAAGTATCCAGCACCAAAAATTCAAAAAACTTCCGATCGTCATGAACCGGAACTCCCCACTCATTATCATGATAATCGATCATCAGAGCATCATTTGTCGGCCAGGTACACCGGCTTTTGTTGTCAATCATAAATATAATACATATTTAATTCAGCAATAATACAGTGCTCATGTTAATAATTTTACCATATGAACCAAAAAGGCAAAATCACAGCCGAATCACCCTGGGAGAAAGGCTGGAGCATGAAGAGCTATCCCCCGCCAACAACGGATATCGAAGCGGATATTGTAATAATCGGTGGCGGCATCACCGGTCTGCTTTGCGCTTACAAGCTCATGCAAGGCAATCAAAAGATAGTACTTCTAGAGGCGGATAAAATCGGCCAAGGCGCCACTCTCTATACCACCGCCTTTGCCACCCAAGTGATAGACACTAATATAGGCGATCTGGTAAAAATGATCGGTGCAAAAAAAGCCGACCTGGTGTGGGAAGGCGGCGGACAGGCGATTAAACTTCTGGAGGAAATTGTCCGCGAGCATGAAATAAACTGTGAATTTATGACTTGCTCCAATTATATGTTCGCGCGAACGAAGAAAGAAATGAAACTTCTCCGACTCCAAGATGAAGGGTTAAAAAAAATCAACCGTCGCTCATCAATCAAAGAGGACGATGTCCTACCTTTTGATAATTTAGGATACATAGAAATTCAGAACCAGGCAAAGTTTCACCCGCTCAAATTCATCGCCGAGCTAGTCAATATCCTTGAAAGAGGTCGTGTGCATATTTATGAGCAATCAAAAATACTAAACATGACGCCAGAAAAAGGGTTTATAAAATTACAGACCAAAGAAGCAGCCATTATAACCAATGATGTGGTAGTGGCCACTTATTACCCTTTCAACAATCCAAAGTCCACTCTTTTCAAGAAAGGTATGTATAAGTCGTATGTTCTGGAAGCCAAAATTCCCGCTGGCTTATTCCCCAACGCGATCTATGAGGGACTGGACAATCCATACCACTATTTCCGAGTTGATGGGCAAAAGTCCGACGACAGGATTATTATCGGTGGCGAAGACCATCGTGCCGACATCAAAGTGGCGGAGAAAAAGAATTATCACGCCCTGGAGCAATATTTACGCCAACTGATAAAGACTGATGAATACGAGATAGTGCGCCAGTGGGCCGGACCCGTACTCGAGCCCAGCGACGGATTACCTCTGATAGGAGCCGTCAAGAAACATCATTATATCGCCACCGCCTTCTCCGGCAACGGCCTGACCTACGCCGGTGTAGCCGCCATCGTACTCAATAATCTTGTGAATGGCCGATCTCACCCGTGGCAAAAAATTTACGACCCCAAGCGACCCCCCTCTTTCAAACAGCTATGGATAAAGGGGCTGGACTATGGTGAAGAATTTTTTCGCGGTGCCGTCCGTAATACCTGGCGCAAGTAAGGCCAAAAAGAGGTGCTGATCTCTCCCAATTCCCATATTTAGTCGCCGAGAGTATAATAAGGATGAAGGGAGGTGATCACTATGCATTGGAAAAAAGCCTTAGGGTTTGGCCTGCTGTTGTGGGTTATGATGTTTGTGACAACTTCCATCTTCATTATTTTGGCCTGGGTTAACACTACCGCTGATATCATACTGGCAATTTTTGCCGGTATTTTTGCTTATATTCTCACTTCCTATATCAGACCCCTATCGACCGGCACAGCTCTTAGCTATGGCCTTATTTTTGTTATAATTTATATAATACTGGACTTGATCATCACCGCCTCTTTTGAACCCAACCTTTTCCGCCACTGGACCCAATATCTGACCTACATATTTATACTTTTCGCGCCTATTATTAAGACGGAGCGGATATTGCCGCCGGCTTAAACTCGGCTATTGCCTCGACTATTGCTCCCACCACTTTTTTGTCCATTACTTTCGGTAGTAGATAATTATGTTGCGGCTCAACAACAGCCGCGATCGCCTCGGCCACTGATATTTTCATAGCCACCGTCACGTCTTTAATATGATAAGTTAATAATCCCTTGAACATTCCCGGAAAGACCAAGGCATTATTAATTTGATTGGCAAAATCCGACCGTCCCGTCCCAACTATCAACGCGCCCGCCTGTTTGGCAAGATCCGGCATAATCTCAGGAGTAGGATTGGCCATGGCAAATATAATAGCGCCCTTATTCATAGAGCTCACCATCTCCGCTGTCACCAAATTTCCTTTTGATAAACCAACGAAGACGTCCGCGCCCTCAAGAGCCACGGCTAAATCGCCACTGACTTTGTTAGTGTTTGTTTTGACTGCCAAATCTTTTTTGGCGGCGTCCAAATCAGAACGCTCAGTACTGATAATTCCCCGACTATCCAAAATAATGATATTACTTACGCCGTACGACAGTAACAGTCGCGTCGTGGCTATACCGGCGGCGCCCGCACCGTTGACAACCACTTTCATTTCTTCTTTTTGACGACTCGTTAATTTAAGCGCGTTGACCAAAGCCGCCAGTACGACAATGGCGGTGCCATCCTGGTCGTCATGAAAAACGGGAATAGACAGTTCCGTCTCCAAACGAGATAAAATTTCAAAACACCGCGGTGCGGCAATGTCTTCCAGATTGATACCGGCAAAACTCGGCTCTATCTGCCGGCAGAATTTTATTATAGCCTCTGTATCTTTCTCGCGGAGACAAAGGGGAATGGCGTCTAGCCCGGCGAACTCCTTGAATATCGCCGCCTTTCCCTCCATCACCGGCATCGCCGCCTCCGGACCAATATCGCCCAGCCCTAACACGGCCGTACCGTCACTGATAATCGCGACTTGATTGGCTCGATTGGTCAATTCCCATGAGCGTCGGCTATCTTGAGCTATCGCCGACGACACCGCCGCCACGCCGGGGGTATAAGCCAGCGCCAAATCTGCGTCAGTAGCCAACGGCACCTTATTTCTCAGCTCTATCTTCCCCCGCCACTCCCGATGCAGATTTATTGATTGTTGATTGTTATCCATAATTGCCAAGTATACAGTATCTTTACTAAAACTGAAACTTGTTTATTTATATAATAAAAGAGTCGAATTCATTTGAATCCGACTCAATTTTAATTTATTCAGCTGGTTTTGGCTCCGCCCTCAGCCATTCGAACAGCCAGCCTTCTTCGTATACTTTAATTAGTTCCTCAGCGAAG
>JANLIN010000114.1 GCA_024654345.1 Candidatus Komeilibacteria bacterium | reverse complement strand
CGATCTGACAGCAATCCGGACGATAACGAAATGTAAGGGTGACCGAGTCATACAAATTTGGCAAACGAACGTCAAAATAGACCGGTTCTTGGGTGATATGCCAACCGGCCGACGATACATCAACCCGATTGGCCGGATATATTCCGCCGATCAGAGGAGAGTTCTGCTGGGGCTGGACGCTAGCTCTGACATCTCCCCACAAACCCAAGTCGTGTAGCAGAAAGAAAGCCGTCGCCAAGATAACGACCATCACCCCGCTGCCGTTGATGATTATTCTAATTAGACGCAGTGACATTTGTCATTCGATAAAGCATAAAATTATTATATTTATGCCCGGTACTTTGTAGTGTGACTCCTTCGGGTTCATAGGTGCGCCGGTTGAGATCATCCAGTTTTTCCGCCGAATATTGCCAGTCCCACATATATACCGGATAAGAGTCCATCAGCCGTTTGGTTCGCTGGTAATCAATCTCATAAAATAAATCAAAGATAACGGTTCGATCGGGAAAAAAAACTTTGTCATGACGTCGGGAGATGATAATACTGTCTGCCTCGGTGTTATCCATGACAATATTCGCCATAATTTTATACTGCGCAATGTTATCACTGACGGCTATTAGACCCTCTTGCTTGTCGGCGTAAACATCGCCATAGCCCAGTACGCCACTCACCATAAAAACCGCCAGTGCCGTCATGATATAGGCTACTCGACTAGTACGGAACATAAAATATAGTCCATACGCAAAGATCGGTAGTACCCCGATGTAAATTGGCAACCAATAGCGCACGTATGAGGTGCCGATTGTTACCAGTCGAGGATTGGGATTGTCACTGAAGTTCCAACTACCATAATATAAAATCAAAAGACCGCTCAATATCAAGTAAATGGCGGTATAATTGAATATCCCTGTTTGGATATGCTCCTTCCGCTGACGCAGAAGTATGAAAATCAGAGATAGGAGGGCAAAAATATAGTAGAACTGTTGCCAAGAAAACAACTGTAGCAAATAGAGCTTGGCCTTGAGAGCGATGACTGAGGGTACGAAGCCGAAGGGGAGGAGGTAGTTTAGCCAATTTACTTGACCGTCGACACCAAGCTGATAGCCGACATTACTCGGGTCAGAAAATAGAATCGTGTTATAAAAAAACATTGGTAACATGCCGACTAAGATAAAAGCGGGGATTACCCAAATATATGACCATTGTACTTGACGATAGGCGGCGATTGTATACAAGGCAAACAAAGGCGCTACCCAAATGACTTCGGAGGAGCGAATAGCCAGTGCCAGCCCCACAAAGATCCCCGTCCAGATGTATTGGCTTAGCCGCTTGGTTGTCAAAGCTGTCTGCCATAAATAAAGTCCTATCAGCAGGAGAGATACAAACGGAACATTGGGCATCATACTTTTGCTGGCGTAATACCAAAAGGCCGGCAACACCAGTAATAATAACGTTGCCAACCAAGCGACCGGTGCCATAAATAAGCGACGTAACCACAGGTAAAAAAAGAAGGCTCCGATGACGGCTAAGGCCGGCGTTAAAAATCTGATGATATCTTCCGAGCCAAAAAAAGTTGCTATCTCTCCATATAACCAAGGCATCCCCAAAAAACCAGTAAGCACGAGGTGATTATCGATAATACGGAAACTTCGCGGCTTGACAATATCACCCCCGACCAGGGACTCTTCAGAAAATTGCGACAGGCGTCCGCTTTGAAAAACTGAGTAGGCGCCCCAATAATTAGCCGTTTC
>JANLIN010000113.1 GCA_024654345.1 Candidatus Komeilibacteria bacterium | reverse complement strand
ATGACTTGCTCGGGAATACGTAAATTAATATAGCTGACACTATTGAGATCAATACTGCCGGCTGACAGTACGAGCCTTAGCTTCTCCAATTGCGTTTCTACGTTTAGTTGATCATTCATGTGTATCTCTATTGCACTGCTCGTTATAATCCTATAGAAATTCGCCGTCGCATCATCAACCTCAATTTCTGCTAGCTTTAGCCGGGGTTCGGTTATATATTGGCCGTATAGTTGATGTGTATCTATCAAACTATTGATAACACTGTCTGACAGAATTTTATCCCCGATGTTTACAGCGACCTGCGATTTATCTCGAGTTACCGGAATGTTCATCTTCTCGATCAGATGAATCTCGTGTAATTCACGGGTGACCATTCCCTGACCATCAATGACATAGTACTTCTCACCGGACTGCCAAACTAGCCTACCCAGTCGCTCTTTGAGTCGCAGACTAATAGTATCGGGGTAATGTTTATCAATACTTATCTCTTCAAAGGCGTAATGTTTCCCGATCTCGGTTAATAAATAATTCTCCGAAGCTAAAAAATAGTTATCACGCTTAAATATCAGCAGCCAGCGCTCATCCAACAATTCCCATATCATTTCCTCTATCTCCTGCGTATTAACCGCCTCATTCCCCACCACCTGCAGATATTTGATCCGGTGTTGGCCGGAAAAAAACAATAAATAAATAAGCACCGCCAAAAAAGCGATGATTCCATAACGTACTACCTTCTGACGCAGGGTGGTGTCGCTAGGCGACTGTCGACGAGATACTCCCCTCCCCGACCGATACTGTTTGTACTGCATGACTTGGCTGACTTTAGTATTAATAGCACACGCGCTGAGGAGACACCATTAGACAATCTCCTTATAACCTAAATATGGTTGAAGCGCTTTGGGAATTTTGACAGAACCATCGGCCTGTTGAAATTGTTCCAGTATGGCCGGTAGCAAGCGGCTGGTCGCCAAACCCGAAGCATTCAGCGTATGAACATATTCATTCTTTCCGGTGGCGGAATTTTTGAATCGAATGTTGCCTCGTCTTGCCTGATAGTCCAAAGCATTGGAAATACTACTGACCTCTTTATAGATTTTCATACTGGGAATGTAAACTTCCAAGTCAATAGTTTTAGCCATCGCCGCACTGCAATCTCGGGCCGCCAACTGAACGGTATTAAAATGTAGCTCCAAGCCCTTCACCAGCTCTTCGGCACAGCGCAGAAGCTCATCGAAGGCCGCCCATGATCCCTCCGGCCGTGTAAAATGAAACATTTCAATTTTATTGAACTGATGCCCACGAATCATACCCCGCTCCTCCGTTCGATACGCGCCGGCTTCACGTCGGAAGCAAGAGGAATAGGCATAATACTTAAGTGGTAAATCCGCCTCTTCCATAATTTCATCGCGATGCATGTTCCCGAGCATCATTTCGGAAGTGGCGTTGAGACATAGTTTATCCTCCGTCCAGAAAAGATCATCACGGAATTTCGGTAAATGTCCAGAGGTGTAAGCTGACTGTTCCGTGAGTAAATACGGTGTCAATAAAAATGTGTAGCCGTTCTGTTTATGAAAATCCACAAAATAGTTGAGTAACGCCCACTCCAGCTCAGCGCCTCGCCCGGTATAGATCCAGAAGCCGGAGCCGGACATTTTGGCGGCTCGTTCATAATCAATAAGTTTATGCTTTTTGGCCAGCTCGATATGATCGAGGGGCTCAAAATCAAACTCCGGTTTATCCCCAAAGCTGTATAATATTTGATTGTTCTCCTTATCGCCTGCCACCACATCGTCGGCTACGATATTTGGTAAAGCTGACAGCATCTCATTCAGACGACGCTGGACATCGTCCAATTCAGCATCCATGCCTTTTATTTTCTCCCGCAACTGCTTGCCAGCCTCTATCTGTTCCGGCGATGGTTTACCGCCTTTGGACAGTTTATTTTGCTCGGCTTTCAGCTCATCCGCCTTGGTTATCAAATCTCGTCGCTGATCATCCAGAGCGACAATTTTATCCAAATCAAAATCCGCCGGATTGAGACGTTTACTCAAACTGGCTTGTATCACTTCTCTCTGATCGCGAATTTTTTGGATATCTAGCATGTATATAAAGTTAAAGTAATTCCAAACTAACAAGGTAACCTCGACCACTGCTCAAACGATAATATATCCCCTACCCTCATATTTTACAGTACTTTCACAGACTTGACAAGCTATTATTTATCTGTTATACTCTGATATTGTAAATTAAAAATCAGTATATAGCTCTTAGGTCGTGCGGCTTATAATTGAACGACTGACGACCCTTAAGCACTTGGGTAATCCGTCGAGCGACGGAGTTATGAGGTGTGAATCCACTGCAACGCTG
>JANLIN010000101.1 GCA_024654345.1 Candidatus Komeilibacteria bacterium | reverse complement strand
GAAAATAATAGATATTTTTCAAATTGGCTCGCCATTCGTAGCGCAACGTACTGCGACTACGATATTCTTATTGTCCTTCTTCGCTAAAGCTTGGTCCTTTGCTGAAGCTACGGACCACGTATCTCAGGACATTCTTCGCTGACGCGAAGAATGGTGGGCGCGGAGAGACTTGAACTCTCACGGACTTGCGTCCATACGCTCCTGAAGCGTACGTGTATACCAATTTCACCACGCGCCCTCTCGTCAGAGTCGCCCTTCGCCGCTTCATTCCCCCACCTCTGGCGGGGGGGATTCCGCTTGACTCAGGGCGCCTCCTCCTCTTATGTTTATCACTTAACCCCTCGACTACGCTCGGGGCCCAAGTGATAAACATTGTTATCTATAAATACGTTTCTGCTGTTCCGCTCTTCGGATCAATCCTGGGTGGATCCTCTATGCCTGCCCAGCCCACTTGTTGGGCTGGGTTCGCTACTTTTCCTTTGGACCAAGTAGCTCACATTATTTATTGAACTTGTTGCTCTGTTTGTATATCTTCGGTCGTGGTTGCATTCTTTTTCCAGGTGAACTTACGTTTGGTTTCTATATACCAATTGGTAATATTGTTGAAGCGGTCAGCCGGGATAGTTATATTCGCTCTCTCTATACTATGGATGTTATCAGATTGCGGGTAAATATGCACGGGATTATATAGAAATATGGCGGGTGCGTTTTCAGTTAGTATTTTTTGGAACTCAACCAACTTCTTTTCTCTCTCTGTCTCATCCGTTGTGACTCTTATTTGCGTGAGTAAATCATCCACGCCGCGGTGAGCCCATATGCTTAGATTAACTCCCGGACTGGAGATTTGGGAAGAGTGCCAGAATGGGTACGGGTCAGACTTGATTATTTGGCCGAATAGCAGTGCCTCGTAATCACGTGTTTCAATGGTAGCTGTTTTTATCTTATCTTTGGGGATGATCTCGAGCTTTGTCTGTACGCCGACAGTTTCCCAACCGGTCTTGATGACCTCAACCGCTTTCATGTATTCCGGATTTTCTACGGTGGTCAGGGTGAGACTTAATACGGCATCCCCCTTGGTGCGATAGCTACTACCTTCTTTTTTGGTCCAGCCGGTGGCGTCCAACAGTTCATTGGCTTTAGCTTGATCAAAATTGTACTGTGTTATATCCTCCGTATAACCACTAAAACCCGGCAGAATTGGCCCGTTTATTACTTGACCATCAATACCGATAGCATCGTTAACCACTTGTCGTCGATCAACGGCATAGGAGAGTGCTTGTCTTAAGGCCTTGTCCTTCAGGAGATCGTTTTTTTGGGTGTTAAAGAAAACAGCGGTGTATTGTGGCAAGCTCAAATGATGTAGGTCTAGTCCTGATTCATTGTCTACTTCGCTTCGGTACTGTGCCGGCAATAAATTAAGTCCTTGTACATTGCTATTTTTCAAGGCTTGCACGCCCGTTTCATAATCACCATAAAATTTGAAGATTACATTATCAATGTAGGGAGCATCCGCGAAGTAGTCGGTGAATCTGGTTAGGGCGATGGTTCTTATATTGCCACTCTTATCTTTTGTTAATGAAGCGAAGCGATAAGGGCCGCTACCGATCGGTTTTTTGTTTAGCTCCGCCAAGCCGATGTTGGCACTTGGAACTGACAGCCATAAATGTTCCGGGATAATTCCGACGGTTAGGTTGTGTAGAAAATTTGCCAACGGTTCATTGAGGATAAAGCGAATAGTATAGTTATCAATTTTTTCCACTCTAACATTGGTAAATGAAATACGGAGAGGGCTTTGCCAATTCGGATCTTGCAGGCTGACAATTGTGAAAACAATGTCATCA
>JANLIN010000092.1 GCA_024654345.1 Candidatus Komeilibacteria bacterium | reverse complement strand
TTTCCCAGGCGCGAGAGGAGTCCAATCCGGCCAAGCCCATGGCGATATAGTCTTTATCAACGCCTTCTTTGATGAACCGTTCGCGCATTTCCCAAGCTCGATCAGAGTCAAGACCGGCCATAGCTCTGGGAATTTCGATTGTATTAACGTCCTGCTTCAAATAGTCCTCGAGCGTATCCAGTATCTTTTCTTCGGTCAGAAAATGACCCTCCGACCGTTCGACTGCACTGTTCGCCTCCTTACCGGCGTCATCTCTAGTGCTTTTCTGATCACATAGATACAGCTCGGCAAATACACGGTCCACCTCCCATTGGTTATAATCTGTCGCCCCCAGTTTCTCTTGGGCTAGCTTTTTGGCGCGTTGAGGATTCATCGGTACGAATACCGCCGGTGACTCCACCAGCTTCCCATAACTGAACTCTCGCTCCCGCAAGGCCGCCTCTAGAAATTCTATGTCTGTTTCATCTCCAGATTTTTTTACGACTTTCTCTAAATACTCTTTTACCAGAGCCGGCTCATCAGCGGCCAGTAAGACCGCGGTTCTAATAAGCCTATAGTCAGCTACACTATTCTGCAGCGCATATTTTAATAATTGGATGGCAGGCTCAAAAACTCCCAAAAAATGATAGATACGCTCTTTCCCAGGTATAAGAACGCTTCGTTTTTCTAACTCGCCTAATTTCATCTGACAAAAAATAGGATCATATACCGCCATTTCTTCCATGATTGTACTTGCGGCATGCAAAGTCATTGTCAGATCAGAATCCAAGAGTTCGCTCAGGACGTGCCGAGTGAATTTCAAATCACGACCGGCGATGTAAGGCATCAGCGTCTCGACTTGGATATACTCTTCGTTTTTCACTAACTGGCGAATATACTCCTCCTGCTCGAGCGGCGACTTATTGTACAAAAAATAAATTCTACCTCCTCTAAGTTTGGCGGCGATATCCTTCATTTCCTCTCTGGATAGGTATTTGGAACGGGGCATTTCTTTACCCTTCAACCGCCAGCGCTGAGTATCATCGTCCCAGTGCACATCTTTACCATCGGCGGCCAGCTCCTGGAGTAGATTCTTCTCCGCTTCTCTGACCTGCATCCGGAAAGTTATGCTCAGCGGCTTTTTGCGCGCGGAGTTTATTTCCTTTAGCAACTGTTCGTCATCTATTTTGTAGATTTTCTTGATTTTGGCCACTGTTTTGGCAGAGACCGATACTCCAAACTCCACCTCTTTCATCTCTTCGTCCGACAGGACATCACGTAAACTATCGAGACCGAGACCGCGCACGCTTTCCTTGCCCCGACTGACATCACGGAAATATTTATCAAAGCCGGAGTGCCTGTAGCGAAGCTGGAGACTGTCGTGACTGTAGAAATATTCTTTGGCCAGCTGTGCGAAGTCCTCATCTTGGGCGGCTAGGTGTTTCACTATCACGCGCATGACATCAATGGGATAGTAAGTTTCATCCAGAGCTTCCTTAATCTGCGCCAGTGCCTCTTCCCCCAGTCTTTCGCCCCTTGATCGTGGATCGGCGAACGGCTCGGCAAACTTCTTAGTTTGCAAAAACTGGGCATACCAGTCGTCAATCTGTTTTTTCAGCTCCTTAGTTTGCAGATCATCCCCTTTTTTTTCTGCCGTGAACTCCTTACTCTGTCCGGTCGTTAACTGTTTGTTGAAGTTGGCGTACTTTATTTTCAGTTCCGCGAGTAGCTCTTTATCGCCTTCGCTCCGAGTCTTATTCTCGGCTTCATCAAGCAATCGTAAAGCCAATTCACGGTGCTTAAAATAAAACTGCGGTCGCGACAGCAGTTCATAATATTCGGTATTGGTGAATTGTTCTTTCTCCGCCAGTTTTAAGCCATCAGCAGTGGCGTGATCAAAGACACGGGCGATGAGATTTTTTCGCGACTCCCTGTCCGGCACGCTCGCTATCTTGTCCAGAAGCTCACGCTGACCGGATACTAAATCGGCCGCGTTGAGTTCCACCGACGACTTGGTTTCATTATTCAAGTAGCCGCCCCTCTCGGCGGTCTCCGGGACTGCTTGACGCAAGTATGTCATTGATTGATAGGTTTAACTGAACGTGATAATATACGCTAATTATAGCAATTTTGCAAGGGTCGAGGAAGGGGGAAATGAAGCGAGGAAGCGTGGAAGCGTTGAGATGAAGCGCTGGAACGTGGAGGCGAGACAGGTCTCGGGATATCCAAGATCAAGGACCAGGTGTGCTCTCAAATGGAACAACCACAGACACCCTTCAAAACAGTCGATAGTGTACACATCTGTACTGGTCCAGTCGGTGCCTATGGAGATCACTACGCCCACCCCGTATTCCTGAGCCCTGAAGCGGAGCGTAGCTCGCTTCAGGGCGTAAGGATCTTCCAATCTATAAACGTCTGCGAGCGCTAGCTCAAATTAACGAACATCGGACCCTTCCACTTTCATCCGCTCTCAACGATTAAACGTATCTACCTTAGACACCTTTCAAAACAGTCGACAGTGTACACATCTGTACTGGTGTCGTCAATGCCTGTGGAGATCACTACGCCCTGAACCGAGCTGTGCTCGGTTCAGGACTCGTGAGTACGGAAATTACAATCGACTCCGCGAGGCTCCGCCGATACCGTCACCGTATAACGACACCCTGAATTCGGTGACGATGACGCGTCATATTATCTAAGACCCTCACCTCCTCGCTTCCCTTCTCCTAACAAAACAAGCTCCATTGATCGGAGCCTGTCTTCAGTAAATATGAAACGGCGCTAGGGCGTCGGAATATCGTCGAAACTTTTCTTATCGTCATCGCCGGAATAACGACGATGCTTGTCCTCTTCTTGCAGACGTTTACGTTCGGAACGCATTCTTTCTCTTTCCTGGCGCAGGGCGATCTTGGCGGCTTTTGACTCACGGATACGATCTTCCACCACACTCCGATCCTCCAGCATAATAACGATACCACCGAAGTAATTGGCGGCCACGTTGTACAGCCATCCCAACAGCAAGCCGACAATAAATCCGACCAATCCGATGATAATGCTGACCAGTAATGTCGCCACCAGTCCGGAACCAAACCCGAGAAAATCCAGACCGCTTAAATTACCCAGCCCGAAAATGAGCACTACCAGATTTAAAATTATTCCAATCGCCAGATAAATCCCGCCCAAAAGCAGACCCAGTATTTTCGCGACTGCGATGGCGTCAATTTTGACAATCTCTTTCATTTATTTTTATTTAAGAGTTAGATTGAGCTTCTTAAGTTCTTTTTCTATCAAGCCGGTAACACCGGCGATCTCCTCACTGGTAAGAGTTTTGGTCGGATCATACAGCCGCACGTGAAAAGCGACGGACAAAGTACCCTCTTGACGAAAACGGTCAAACAACTCGATGCCTATTATCAGCTGGCTCAATTTCATCACGGCGGCTGTGATCTGTCGCCAGGTCACATTATCATTCATTACCACAGAGAAGTCTTTGGTGACGACCGGATATTTGGGCAAAGGATTGTACGTCCGCTTATCTGTAATATATTTTAACATTTTATCCCAGTTGATTTCAACCAAGCCGACACTCTGCTCGCCGTCAACGTCAGCGAGGACAGACCTAGCCAATACACCAACGATTCCTATTTCATCATCCTGATAAAAAACCTTGGCGCCATAACCGCTTGTCAGCCACGGCTGCTCCAGCGGCTGCCAGTCAAGATTTATGCCAAAAAATCGAGTGATATACTCCAGCTCCCCTTTGACGGTGTAGAAAGCGTTTTCCGGTGTACCGTCGGTCCTCAGCCAAGCGACGGTCTTGGGCTGTAGCGGCAAGGGTTTTTCGCTCTCGCCGCCCATGTTAAACAGACCTTCTTTGGGTTTATAAACACGACCCAGCTCCATGATTTTTATTTCCTCATACCAACGTCTGTTATCAGCTAGATTCTTGGCCAAATTGGTCAACAATGTCGGGCGCAGATACCTTTGTTCCGGCGTCAGATAGTTCTCTATCTCCAAACAATCAGCCGGTGTCAGAGAGAATCTCTTCAACCACTCCTCTCCCTGCCAGGAATAGTTGTAGACTTCATTGTAACCCAAAGTATAGCACAATAGCTGGCGTAAACGTCGCGTCGCTTGCGCCTCCCGGCTAAGGTCGACACCGGCGATTTGAATAGCGGGTAAACTGTAAGGTAATTTATCATAGCCGTATATACGTGCTACTTCCTCCACAATATCTTCCGGGATTGATATGTCTTTGCTGGCCCGAAAACTGGGCACGTCTATTTGCAATTTACCTTTTTTGTTACTGACAATAAACTTTAATTTTTTCAGAATATTTGTAATATCGGCATCTTTGATATCAATACCGATTCGCTGTCGAATCCAATCAGCCTCTACCTGAATGATTACCGGCGCCGCTTTCTTCTTATAGATATCAATTATTTTACTCGCCACCTGGCAATCAGCACACAAATTTGTAATCATATCCACGGCCAGTGATAAAGCGTCCGCCGTCATTTCCGGATCTAAACTTTTTTCGAATCGAGCCGAGGCTTCTGTCCGCAGACCCAGACGTACGGCCGTGCGACGCGTATTAGTGGCCTTAAAATTGGCGGCTTCTATTATTATAGTTTCAGTGCTCGAATCCACTTCAGAATTGGCGCCACCCATCACACCACCCAAAGCAATGACTTTTTCCGGGTCAGCGATAACAATGTCTTCCGAGCTTAAGATTCTGTTTTCACCGTCCAAAGTTTTCAGCTTCTCTCCCGCCACGGCGGTGCGCACGACAATTGAATTATCAACCACCTTATTAACACTGAAAGCGTGCAAAGGTTGACCGGTCGCCAACATTATATAATTGGTGATGTCTACAATATTGTTAATCGGGCGTACACCCACGGCCTGTAGACGCTGTTTTAACCAGACGGGTGAAGATTCCACGCGTATTCCTCTCATAGCTACCGCCTGGTAACGCGGGCATAGCTCTGGAATCTCGTTTTTGACCATCAAATTGATTCCCTTGCCGCCGAGGATTGCTTTGACATCCAGTGGTTTCAGTTTGCCGCCCAAGATAGCGGCCACCTCGCGAGCGATACCATAGTGTGACCATAAATCGGGCCGATTCGTCAAAGACTTATTATCAATCACAAAAATATAGTCATCTAGTTGCAGAGCCTCGGCTACTGTCTGCCCCGGGCGCCAATTGCCACCGACCAAATCTATTATTTCCTTATCAGAACTTTGCGGAAATAAATGCTGTAGATTCACCTCTTCAGCGGCGCAAATCATGCCGTGACTGCTGGCCCCGCGGATAGTCGTCGCTTCCAGAGTGACTAATTCACCCTGACCATGCCAGCGAACCCTTGCGCCCGGCAAGGCCACGACCACCATCATGTCAACGCGCAGATTGGTCCCACCGCAAACGATACTGACTCTTTTTGTCTGCCCGATCGCCACTTCCACCACCTGCAACTTATCAGCGTTGGGATGCTTTACTATCTCTTTGACCTGCCCGATAACCATATTGGCATAAGCGTCGGCCAAAGAAATTATCTCCTCCACCTCCACGGTGGACATCGTCAATTTTAAACCCAACTCCGCCAGCTTGAGATCGGCCGGTATGTCTACGTATTCTTTCAACCAGTTGAATGAAATTTTCATGATCTAGCCAAACTGTTTAAGAAATCTCAAATCTCCGCCCTGCAACAAGCGAATATCATCGATACCATACTTCATCATCACCAGTCGCGTTAAGCCCAAACCAAAAGCAAATCCGGACCAGACTTTCGGATCTAAGCCCCCGGCTTTGATGACTTCCGGATGTACCAAGCCACAGGGTAAAAGCTCTACCCAACCGGTTCGTTTACAAACCGAACAACCCTCACCATCACAGATAAAACAACTGATGTCCAGCTCAAACCCCGGCTCGACAAATGAAAAAAAGCCGGGACGTTGGCGCACTTTGGTATCTTTTCCGAAGACGGCGCGCAGTAGCTCCTTCATCACCCCGATCAGATGCGTGATAGACACATTTTTGTCCACCATCAAACCTTCCAGCTGATAAAAAGTCGTGTCATGAGAGGCGTCAGTAGCTTCATAGCGAAAGCAACGGCCGGGGAAAACCGCCCGTAGAGGCGCGCCGTATTTTTCCAACGCTCGTACTTGCATGGCCGAGGTATGTGTCTTGAGTACCTGTCCTTCTTTCTTTAGCCAGAAAGTATCCTGTGTATCTCGAGCCGGGTGATCGGCCGGGATATTCAAAGCGGTGAAATTGTAATATTCTGATTCTATATCCGGTCCTTCCAGGACGCGAAAACCGAGCGCTCGACAAATATCCTCCAGCTCCTGCTGAATGATGGTGCTGGGATGAAGATTGCCGGTCAAGAAAGAATGTCCCGGCATAGTCACATCCACGCCCCCATCAGTCACGCCGGCGCTCATTTGAAAAGAAAGGCCTTTCTGTTGCAGGGCCGTTTCAATCCCCTCCTTGGCCGCGTTAGCCGCTTGACCAGCCGATTTTTTTTCCGCCGGCGGCAGATCTTTGAGTTGCTTCAATAAAACAGCCAACTCGCCGTGTCGACTCAAGTGTTGCAAACGCACTTGCTCCAAATCAGTCTCACTTTTGGCCGCCTTGATGGCCTTGAGAACTCTCTGTTCTATTTTTTTTAGGTCGTTTTTGAACATGTTTAATAACTTCGTTGTTTGGCTAAAAAGAAAAATTCCATGACCGACAACAGCGCAATCAGTATCAAGAAGCTAAGCCATGACAGCTTGCTCTGCGACTGAAGTCCCAAGGATATGTTTATCAATAGAGATAAAAGTAATGCCTGCCGACCAGCGACCGCGATTCTCTCGCGCCCGCCTTCATTATAGCCGGCCAAAGCGCGCGCGAAATAACCCACCAAGGTAAAGGAACCGGCCAGACTGATAAAAAAAGTCAGGTAAAAAAGCGATAAAGACAACCAAGCGGCACTGAAGGTTTCAAGCTTTGATATGACCAGCCACCACAGTGCCCAAGCCACTATGGTCAGAAAAAAAATGGCGATAAGAAACTTACGGACAGTCATAATTATAATAATAAAATACCATTAAACAGCCGCCGCGTCAACGAACACCGAGTACCCGAGGCACTTTAAAGTGCCTCGGGTACTTTTAGGTACTGAATACTATTCTAATAACCACTTCCTTTCCAAAATGATCATTGATACGTCGGCAAAAATCCTCTTGGCGCGCTTGGATCATCGCGCCGAGAGGTGAATTGTTGGTGCGCGCCTTCAATACCTTATCCTTGACGGAGATCGGCTTCACATGCTGGGCCTGCTCGGCGTACTCGTGCGTCAAGAGCTCGCCAAAATACTGCAATATCATGGCGGCCTCCACCTGCCAAAGCAGAACGGAATGACGCGGGCTCTTATTAAAAAGTGATCCTAAACTATCCATTATTTAGCGATAAAATCTCTGATATCTCGATTATTTTTGCAGAAGTGACAGCTGTGACTATTGATCTGCGAGAAGTCATAACTGGTAATCTGTTGCAGTGTTTCGGTCAGTTTATTTTTTAGCTTAATCAGCTCGGCCGGCGTACCACAGAAAGTCACGGTGTCACCACTATCTATATAGTAATACGTCAGTCGTGTTATCGGCAAATTGTAAACTTCAGTGGCGGCTATCTGGTAAAGTAGTAGCTGTCCCTGATCAGCTTCGGCTTCGGTCTTTGATTCACCGGTCTTATAATCCACTATACCATAACTGCCGTCGGGCAGCTTGTCGATGCGATCGATACGCCCACGCAAAGTGAAATCGCCCAGCTTATAACTGAAATCTTTTTCCACCGCACAAACCGCCGGCCAGCCGGACTGTAGAGTACTGTAGAAGACTGATAGTGCCTGTCGGGCAACTTTGCGCCGTGCCACTTCGTGACTTTTTCTTTCGTACCAATCATCGATCCAACATTCATCCAACAAAGTCAGCAACTCTTCCTCTGTCACCGGGGAGAAAGTCTCAACCCCTTTCGTCCCGTGCGGATTGCCTTCGCGCGCGGCGGTTCTTTCCGTCGCTAAAGAAAAGAAGCGTCGCAAAGCTTCATGCAGTGACTGTCCATAGCTGAATTGGTGCTTCCCTTTGGTCGGGACCTTGAGAACGTACTGATAAAAATAGAGCCACGGGCAGGTCTGAAAAGCACTGATTTGCGAGAAAGAAAAATACCGCGGCATCAGATTTTGATAGTTTATTTTAGTGACTTTTTTTGCGGCGCTGATTCGTTCGAGGGTCAAAAAATTTTCCGGCCCGGTCAGTGATATCGTACTGGCGGTGAAGCCACACTCCGTCAAAAATCGTGACGGCTTTTTCTTGCGCTTGCCGCCATAATCCTCGCCGGCCGTCAGCCAAAGTCCCTCCTTGGCGCGCGTCATCGCGACGTAAAAAAGGCGACGCTCTTCCTGTAGATGAAAATCACCTTCGGGGACTATCTCCTTGATCAGTTCGGGCGGTAATTCTATCGGCTCTCGTCGCCCCACGCTAGGGAATCGCTGGTCAACCAGATTGACAACAAACACATATTTGAACTCCAAACCCTTGGCGCTGTGCACTGTCATTATTTTCACCGTTTCCGGACCAAGGCTGGGATCAAAATCAATCGCCCCCTCTTCCCCGCTTTCCAACTCATATTTTAATTCCGCGACAAAATTTTTCACGTTGGGTTCTGACTGACGATCGGTGAAGCTCTTCACTTTTTTGTAGAAAGTATTGAGATAGTTAAAATTTTCCAGACGGCTAAATTCATCGGCTTTATCCAGCGCGGCCAAGGCACCACTCTCCCTCAGCCAAGCATCGATCACCGTCCAGACGGATTGTTCACGACTCAGCTTCGTCAACTTTTGTAGTAGCTCGAGGATAAAACGAGCTTGCTTCAGGCCCGTGGCACTCAGTTTGATATCTTTGCCGACATGCGTCAGGGCCTCATAGAGTGACCATGATTTGCGACTGGCCATGTGTGACAGCTGAATATTATCATTTTCGTCCATGCCAAATAAAGGCATATTGAGTACCCGCCACAGAGCCGGTGACTCATGATAATCATCAAGCAATGTCAGTACCGCCATGATGTCCTTGATCACCGGCTGACGGTACAAGCCCTGGCTGGCGAGGAAGAAATGCGGCACCTGGCTTACCTGCAGCAGTGATTGGAAAGGCTTGGCCGACTCATTGCTACGCACCAATATGGCAAAATCATGCCATTGCGTGTCCGGGCTGGCATTGAAAAGATCAATGATTTTGGCCACCACCCACTTCACCTCTTCCTCCAAACTGGCGCCGCTGAAACAGTCCGCCACTGCTTCAATGTCATTTTCCGCCACCAGTTTTTTGCTCAGTTTCTTTTGACCCGGTAGCTGCAATTTTACCTCCAATCTTTCCGGATTGTTGAGCTGTATGAAATTGTAAGCCAGATCCAGTATTTTCTGGCCACTACGGTAGTTTTTTTGCAAATAAATTTCTTCGGCGTCAGGAAAGTCTTTTTTAAACTCCAAAATATTGGCCACCGAGGCGCCCCGGAATTTATAAATAGATTGATCATCATCGCCGACCACTGTCAAATTGTTATCAGGGGCCGCCAGCAACTTCACCAATTCATACTGCGCAAGATTTGTATCCTGGAATTCATCCACCAGCAGATATTTGAACTGTTGCCGATACAGCTGTAGGATCTTGGGCCGAGTCTGAAAAAGACGAAGCGTATAATTGATGAGATCACCATAATCTAAAAATTCATTGTCCAATAATAGCTGTTGATAAACGCGGAAGGCCTCTGCTATTTCTCGTAAGCGCTCCGCTTCCTGCCGGTCAGCTACCTCCGCCTCATTGTTTTTCTTACGTTTTGCTTTGGTCGCATGAGTTTGTTTTTTGTCAGCCAACTGAAGATAGTCTTCGGCTGATACTAGCTCATCTTTGGCCCGACTGAAATGTCTGACCAGGGCGTGAATGAATTTGGTTGGGTTGCCTAGCGGTTTGTAATAATTGAGATTAAATTTATCCAAATTTTGTCTGATCAACAACCACGCCTCTGTTTCTGACACCAACTGGAAGTCACTGGTCAGACCGATGTCCAAGCCGTGCCGCTGTAAAATCTTTTGGCAGAAGGAATGGAAGGTTGATACCCAGAGATCGGTGTAGCCGTACGGCAAGGCCCG
>JANLIN010000086.1 GCA_024654345.1 Candidatus Komeilibacteria bacterium | reverse complement strand
CTGAAATCATGACGAACATCATCCGGTAATAGCTGTCTTCGCCCCAGCAACATCGCATTGACAAGGCTGGCGGCCGGCTCGTGCAGGTGAAGATTGATCATACTTTCCATCTTATCCGCCAGCCCTGCCATTTGACTGGCCACAGAAACGCTTTCCCCGCGCAATATAATCTGCGGCCGATAGCAAGTAGTAAATATCCTATCCTTAGCCAGATATAAATCATAGGCAAAATCTTCAATCTTCCCGGGCTTAATTAAAGGACAAGAGATTTCCAACTTCTGACCGACTATGTAAAGCGGGTACAGATATGTTTTCACCAATACTCGCCCACTCGCCGCCCGCCAATCCTCAGCGCTCTGAACGCCATCAGTGGAAATGACTAGTTTACGATGATCATAGTGACTGCTGAGGCGGACAATCGTGCCCTGAAATACCGTTGCTGTAGCGGCACGGTCCGAAAAATCAGAGGCGTAAAAAGATATATTACCAGTGTTCACTGCCGGCCAATAGGCCTGATAACGCCACTGTCCCACCAGTAAAAAAACAACTATTAATAAACTATACAATAAGGTTGTCTTATTACGCAGAAAAAGGCCAGTTAACAGGCTTAGACCTGACAGCCAAAGTAGTGCCGGCGGATATATCGCCGCTGACCAGACTCCTACCATAAACGATATAGCCACTATTTCCAAGCTGAGTTTGAAACTGAATTTGAACAACATAAAAGTCCGCTAAAGTGCGGACTTAGTATTTATTTTGAGTTTATATTGAAGAGTCTTATTTTGTCAATAACACACGCAGGCTATGACGCAAGCGCTGTGGGTACAAACGCCAGGCCCAGACCAAGCCGAAGATCAGACCCAGAGAATCGATAAAAACATCCCCGATCGAGCCACTACGACCAGGCACCGTCAGCTGGTGAAGTTCATCCAGACAAGCATAAATGAATCCGATAAGAAAAGTGAGACCACCTATTAAAAACAAATGTCGCCGGCCAGTCGTACCTGACCACCGTTGGGGACCTCGTAAAGCTTGGAAAAGCATGAGCGCTAAGACGGCATATCCCGCCAGGTGACCCATCTTCTTTACCACCAAATCCCCCAAGCTCGGCAAACCAATGACCACCGACGGTTGGTCTGAAAGCCACCAAATAACAATCATCCAGGAAATCACCAGTATTAGATATTTCAAGTAATATCGCCAACTTACTTTCATGATACTTTTTTACCGATTAATTGACGCTTGTACTCCAAATATGATTTGATGAAAAGATCCAGTTCGCCTTCCAAAACACGAAACGGCTCTTTACTCTCGGCGTCAGTGCGATGATCCTTGACCATTTGATAAGGATGCAACACGTACGACCGGATTTGATTCCCCCAGGCGGCCTCCGTCAACTCTCCCCTGATTCTTTTCCTTTCTTCTTCTTGTTCCGCCTCTTTTAATTTTTCCAGTTTACCTCGTAATATCTGCATGGCGGTGGCTCTATTCTGCTGTTGGGATCGCTCATTCTGACAGGTCACGATGATGCCCGTCGGCTCGTGAACTATGCGAACAGCCGAGTCGGTTTTGTTGACCTTTTGGCCCCCGGCCCCCGATGCCCGATAAGTGTCGATCCGTATGTCTTCGGCTTTTATCTCCTCTCCCTCCCCCGGCTGTAACTCGGGTAAAATCTCCACCATCGCAAATGAAGTATGGCGAGCGTTGTCGGCATCAAACGGCGACAAACGCACTAAACGATGCACGCCGGCCTCACCCTGTAGTTGTCCGTAAGCATATTTGCCGGAAATTTCTACTATAACGCTTTTATATCCCGCCTCCGCTCCCGGACTGGCGCTAATTATTTCCGCGTTCCATTCATTAGCTTCAGCATAGCGTAGATACATACGCAATAGCATCCCCGCCCAGTCTTGTGCCTCATCACCGCCGGCACCGGAATAAATCGACAATATACAATTGTTACGATCATATCGACCGCTAAAAAGAGTATAGAACTCCAAAGATTTATAGATATTTTCCGCCCCCCTCAACTTCTTTTCCAATTCCGCCAAAAGTGAATCATCTCCTGCCGAAAGCTCGAGTAGCTCGGCCACCTCTTGCACACTATCGGACAATAATTGCCACTGATCGACTTCTTCCCGTAGATTACTTATCCGTTTGCTGATTATACCGGCATTCATCGGATCCTCCCAAAAATCAGACCGCTCAGTCTGTGTTTCGAGATTCTCTATCTGCTTTTTTTGTCCGACAACGTCAAAGTAACCTCCCTAAGCTGGCAATCTTGACCCGCAAAGGTTCAATCCGCTGGCGTAAATCATTAATATTCATGAGTGTTTTATTACTGAGTAAACTCTTCCAAAGTGACGTCTATAGCTTGCTCCTCACCTCGTCTAAAGATAGTCAGCCTGATGACATTACCCGGCTCATACTGACTTATTACACTAGCTAAGTTTCGCTTCTCCGTCAATTCCTCTTCATAGATACGTAAAATAATATCATTTTCGCGTAAACCCGCCTTATCCGCCGGACTGCCCGGCGCGATCGCCGGCTGGCTAGCCTCCTGGCCACTGATAATCAGAGCGCCCTCGTCCACAGACAGATTATTTTTCTCGGCTAATTCTTCAGTGATCATGACGTAGCGTACTCCCAAAAAGGGTCTTACTATACGACCGTGTTCTTCCACACTACTGATGGCCAGTTTGGCGGAATTAACGGGAATGGCGAAGCCGATCAGCTGTCCTTGTTGATTGACAGCGGTATTTATACCAATCACTTCCCCTTCTAGATTTATCAGTGGGCCACCGGAGTTACCCGGGTTGATGGCGGTATCGGTTTGAATAACCCCCTGCAATCTCTCTGATGATTGTCTGTTGCCAGCCACCACGTCTCTGCCCAGACCGGAAATTATGCCGGTCGTAACGGTGTTGGTATATTCACCCAGGGCATAGCCGATTGCCACCACCGTTTCACCGATTAATATCTGATCGGAATCGCCCAACGGTAAGGCCGGCAAAGATTCAGCTTCTATTTTCAAAACGGCGATATCATTGAGAGGGTCACGCCCCAAAACCGTCGCCGGGTAGGTTTCTCCTTCATTGGTCACTACCGAGTATTCAGCATCGCTGTCACTGACGACATGTTTATTGGTAAGAATGAGGCCATCTGCCGAAATTATAAAACCGGTTCCGGCACCAATCCGCTGAGTTTGCGTTTCGGGCTCGCGATTTTCATACTGAGGAATATCCATGCCTGGAAAGCTGAAGCCAAAAAATTCTTCAAATGGGAAAAATGAGCCGGCATTATTATAATAGCGAGTTATTTCTTTCGTTACTACTATTGAAACCACCGCCGGAATACTTTTCTCCACGACCGCAATAACAGATTGATCATGAGGAGAACTAACTTCTCTTTCCCTGTCTCTCTCTTTTCCGATGTCCATCAGATCTCTCCAATCAGAGCTATAGCTGGTAGCCGTAAAAAACCCGACTACACCGCCGGCGATACTGCCGGCAATCACGCTGATAATAATCATAATTACTATGGCTGTCGAGGAAAAATTGGTTTTATTCTCAGTCATAAAAAAATAATTAATTATTCGCTTTTGTTCTGAAATAATTCTTGCCACCCAGACCACCCTCTTTCTGCCGTTCCGCCAGTATCATAGAAGGGGAAATTGGACAGAACCTCATCGATCAATGGTGGTAGATAAATAATACCAAGTACGAGTGGCACGACTATTATTAAGAGACGCAATAATGACATTATTCTGTCCCAAAAAATGAACTTTTTAATCTTTACAATTTCCGTTTGAATAGCCCGTAATTCTTGGGTGTTTTCGACTAAAGTTTTGTTTAGCTCATTTAGTTTATCATCGTTCATTGGAGTTCACTAAAATGATTAGATGGTCACCGCGCTGCAAACGCAGATTACCAATATCCGTTGTTGGTACAAAGTTGTGATAAATCTCCACGTCCGCCGCATCCACGCCACCAAAAGACCACCGGGTAAGTCCTTTTTCAGGCCAATCCTGATTATAATCCAAATCTATATTATTGGCGACGGCGATTTTTATTATCTCTTCCCAGGCTCGTTGATTAACCCCAGTCACGTTTGACTGGTAAGATTGTCCATTGAGGTGTAATAAAATATGCGCATCCGTCGCCTGTCTCTCATAGACTACCGGCTGTCCCAAAAATTCTCTAGCCTGCTGAAATCCACTACTACGACCCAGCCACCAGGCGGTCAAGATCAACAGGATTATTATTATCAACAGCACGGGCCAACTAAAATGGGATCTCATAAAGTATTATAATATTTCTAAAAATAAATTTTCAAGGCCGGGCGGTCACTTGAAAATATAAATACTTTCACATTGAACATGGATTTATTTTTTCCGCCGGTCCGTCAAACTTTTAACCTCTTTCTGGAAACTATCAATATCGGGAAATGAGTAGTAAACAGAGGCGAATCTAATATAAGCTACTTTATCAAATTTCTTCAAATGTCGAATAACGATATCGCCCAACTGGGCGCTGGTTATTTCTCCCGTTTTCTTTTTCTGCAAATCGCGCTCTATTTTATTAATAAGCTTCCGGTACCCATCATGTGTATAAACTCTCTTTTGCAAAGCCTGTTTGATCCCTCTCTCCAGCTTTTCTCGATCATAGCTCTCGCGCCGGCCGTCTCTCTTGACGATCGATAAATTCAGTATCTCCATTTCCTCATAGGTAGAAAAACGGAAGCTACAATGCTGACACTCTCGTCGACGCCGCACCGCATAACCATCGGCGATTATTCGCGAATCCAATACCTTGGTATCTTTTTTGAGACAAATCGGACAGTGCATGAAAACTTAATCTAAAAGATACTTAAAATGGGGCGGATCAATATTTAACAATAACAGTTAGCTTGGGCTCGGAGTGTAAATTAGCCCATTTTCTTACGGATGAAGGTGGGGATGTCCAACTCATCATCCTCTTCCTGATCATCAGACTTGACCTCCTGCCGCTTACGAAATACGTCCGGCTTCCGATCGTCATCTTTTTTTAGCGATGGTTTTGACTTCGGTTCGATTTTCTCCACCACCGGATTCGGAGTATAGCTTTTGACGCTACTCACATCTTCCATGTGTTTATTGGCATTGAAGCCGGTGGCAATCACCGTCACCTTCACCTCATCATCCATCTTGTCATCGATGACAGCGCCAAAAATAACACGCGCATTCGGATCCAGTGCCGAAGTAATAACTTCGGCCGCTTCGTGCACTTCGTACATGCCCATAGTAGCATCGCCGGTGACCGTAAATAGGACGCCTTTGGCGCCTTTGATTGACATTTCCAACAGGGGGCTGTCAATCGCCAATTTAGCGGCCTCCACCGATCTGTTTTCACCGGAGGCGCGGCCGATACCCATCAAGGCTGAGCCGGCGTCTTTCATAACCGATTTAACATCGGCAAAATCGACATTGACCAGACCGGGAATGGTTATCAGCTCGGATATGCCTTGCACGCCCTGTCGCAATACTTCATCAACAATAGAGAAAGCATCCAATAAGGAGGTCTTCTTATCAATCACCTGCAACAGACGATCGTTGGGAATGGTAATGATGGTGTCTACTTTATCGATTAAATTGTCCAGCGCTCTCTCGGAAATACTACGGCGTTGCGCTCCTTCAAAAGCAAAAGGTCTCGTCACCACTGCTACTGTCAAAGCGCCCAGATCTTTGGCCATTTCCGCTATTACCGGTGCCGCACCTGATCCCGTACCACCACCCAGACCGCAGGTGATGAATACCATATCCGCACCCTGCAAAGCGGCTTTTATTTCCTCTTTACTTTCTTCCGCCGCCCGACCACCTACTTCCGGATCCATACCGGCTCCCAGCCCGCGCGTGGTTTCTCTCCCGATATGAAGTTTGCGATCGGCTTCATTACTGCTCAAAGCTTGCGCGTCGGTGTTGACGGATATAAAATCGACCCCTTTAATACCGGCGTTGATCATGCGGTTGACCGCCGAGCCACCAGATCCACCAACGCCGACCACCAGAATTTTGGCGAAGGTTTCTATGTCCGGTTTAATCTCCATGGATTTACTTTTGGAATTTTTGACCATATTAAGAGTGTTATGTTTTAAGTTTATGAATTATGGTAGAAGTGAGCTGAGCCAGCTCTTCATTTTACCAACCGCGTTTTCCACGGAGGAAAAACTACCGAGGCGATGTCCGCTTGCCTGGGACGGTTCTTTGAATCCCCACGCCGCCAAACCAAGAGCCAAAGTATATTCCGGATCATTAACCTTATCCACCATTGTATCTATATTGATCGGATACCCCAGGAAGACAGGTAGGTTGAGATTCTTCTTGGCTAGATCTATCAAACCGGGAAGCTTGGCACCACCGCCTGTCAATACGATACCCGATGGTAAAAGGCCATCGCGATTGATACCGCGCAATTCTTCATTGATAAGACCGAAAATTTCCTCCGCGCGCGCCTCGGCGATCTCGGCAATATACTTCAAGGAAACCATTGTTCCTCTTTTTTCCGTTTCGGAGACGTCGGCCAAATCAAGCTCCTCCCGCTTGGAAATATCTTTGGAGACTGCCTGAGCGTATTCCAACTTGATTATTTCCGCGGTCGGTATTGACGTCCGCAAGCCGATGGCGATGTCGTTAGTAATATGAGCCGATCCTACCGGAATGACTTTGCTCAGTAAAATATTACCTTCTTCATATACCAAAATTGAGGTTGTGCTGGCCCCGATATTCACCAAACATACACCGAGCTCACGCTGTTGTTTATTCAGTGTACTCTCGCCATTTGCCAGGATAGAAAAGACTAGATCCAGTATATCGACCCCAGTCCGATAAATACATTTGGTAAGGTTTCTGATATGTGAACTCAAACCCAAAATTATCTGGGCGTTCACCTCCAGACGCACACCGGTCATACCAATCGGATCTTTGATGTTATATTGATTATCAACGGTAAAATCGCGCGGGATGATATGAAGGATTTCATAATTGGGCGGAGTGGCGACGGCTTGAGCCGCTTCCAGGACACGATCGACATCCTCCTCCTGGATCTCGCCATTGGCCTTGCCGACGGCTACCACACCACGGCTATCCTGTGTGATTATGTGGGTCCCCGAAATACCAACAACAGCATTTTCGATGGGCACTCCCATCATTTTTTCCGCCCTTTCCAAGCACTCCGAAATACTAGACACCGCCTCCTCAATACTTTTGATAGAGCCCCGGCTAACGCCTTCAATGGTGCTATCGGCGGCTCCAATTACCTGCAAACCACCGTCAACGGCTCTTTGCAGCGTAACTATGCGAACGTGACTACTACCAATATCGATGCCAGTTATGTGTTCAGAGTAAGCCATTATAAAAACCAATAATAATTGGTTAAATTATAACAGAATATGGAGAAAGAGCCAATCAAGCCGGCTCTTCAAGCTGAACAATTAATTTGCTCATCTCCCCCCACTCTAAAATAAGTAGGGCAAAAAAATTATAGCGCCGATTAACACAGCGGCTAAACTTGATAAAAGTACCGCCGCCGCCATCATGTCTTTGATGACCAAAGCATAGTCATGCAAACGCGGCTTTAGGATATCGGTGATTCTCTCGACAACAGCGTTTAGCACCTCCAAGATCAAGACAGCAAATATCACCAGTAACAACACGGCCGCTTCCTTAACGGTTATTCGCAGGTATATCATCGCCGCTATAACGACCAGAGCAACGTATATCTCACGCCGAAAATTTGCCTCGTGCGACCACACCGACACAACCCCATTCCAAGCTCTTTTTAAACTGGTGCTAAATTTCTTGGCCATAACCTTTACTCTATTTCACGGAGTAATTCCGGCACCGAGTGCACCCCCGTGCCAAAATGCCCGTAATTATCAAATGTTATAAAACGTGCCTCTAGCCCTTTCGCATTCATTTGTCCCGCCACAAACGGTACCCAGGAGTCATCACGAGAATGCATCACAACAAAGTCAGTACAGTGTTTTCTGATCTTTTTGAAATTATAGCCCTCCTCCGTATAAAATCCATAGTTGGATTCACTGGGAATTGCTTTATCAGCCAACCGTCCGGAATTTGTCGCCAATAAAATAACTTTTTTTACTCTAACCTCAGCCGCTTGTCTCTCAAGCCAACGTAGAATAGCTACGCCACCACGCGAATGTCCAATCAAAACAGTATCATCGTCAGGCTCTAGCTTATCAAGTTCAGCGAGCCATTCCTCTAAATGAGGGTCGTTCGCTTTTGGCAGTTGAGGGGCAAAATATTCATGACCGGTCTGACGAATGGCATCACCCAGCCACGGATACCACTTTTCACTCGGGCCGGTATCTTTACCATGCATGAGAATTATACGCATAATTTTCAGAGTTACAAGCGAGGTAGATCCTTCAAAATTCTCTCTTCCCAGACTTTCATAGTCCGCCATTGTTTGTCCGTCTCGTGATCATAGCCGGCCAAATGCACCAATCCATGGATAACAAGCTTACTCACTTCGCTCACCAGAGACAGTTCGTACTTTTTAGCTTGGACTCTGGCCTGGGCTAACGAAAGATATATTTCCCCCACCGGCGGCTGGTCATATAAAAAAGATAGAACATCCGTCGACTTGTCTTTTTGCCGATAGGTTTTATTTAGCCGACGCAAGGCTGTTTGCGTGGTGACAATAATATTAAGTTCTATCTCCTGTAGCTTAAGCTTGGTAACGGCGGTCTGAGCGCTGATCTTGATCGCCCTTTGCACCGCCACCGGACATATTACCTCCGTGATAATATTTATATTTGACTCTTTAATCATTTATATTCAATCACGACGTTTCCCTCGGGCTGACAAGCCCCTACTACAATCTCTTCATTCTCATCAATATTGACATAATAACCGGTCATATCCAAGCTTCCAATTACCGGATCCGATGGTAGCTTATTCAAATAATTTGGTACCAAAGCCGTAATATCGGCACAAGCCGACAGCGGCCGCAGATCATTGTAACATGATAGGGCACAATCACCATTGGTACTTCCCATCAGTTGATAAGTGATAGGGTCATCATCAATGGCCGAAGGTAATGCAGTCTGCGCCACCCGAAATTGAGTTAGAGCTTCATATAGTTGTTGAACATCCTTGGCACGCTGCTGGTCACGGAGAACGGCCGGCGACAGATCACCGGGCTGAATCAACTTGAAACTGACGAGCATCATCTGATACGTGCTTAGATAATTGAGCTGATTACTGGTGCCAAGGTTATAAATTATGCCATAGATTTGGGTACCGATTGAGAGGTAGGTACGTAAACCATCGCTAGTTTGCACACCGTTCAGTCCCTTGATATTCACCTCCTGTAAGTCCGCTAATTTTGCCTTGTCATCGTTATTGAGGTACCAGCTTTTGGCCGACAACCCCAAGGGGTTGGGTTGGGTTATAACTTGGACAAACTCAGTGGTCCCAGAGTTAAAGATTATTTCCGTTTGCGTTGCCGTCAATGGCCGAGCACTCCAATTCGTCGGATAGAAAATCTGATAATTAAAAGTGTTATTGCTAAAAATATTGATAGTGCCAGTTGACTCCAAGCGAGCGCTGTCACCAAGATTTGGATCGTACAAATTTGTAATCTCGGTGGCGTCCGTATAGCCATCCCCGTCGCTGTCTGTCTGAGCTGAATCAGCAACGTAGAGATTTTCTTCAATATCCGTCAGACCATCTTTGTCACTGTCTAGGCCCGGTATAAGCTCGACCGATGTCGGTGGTTCGTCTGTTATTATCTCCGTGCCTTCCAGTGAAATCAGGGGTTTGATCAAATCGGGCGTCGCCTTATATTCTCCCGGCTGCAGTTGCAAAGAGCCGATCATGGCGCCTGACTCTATCCCAAAAGTAAGTTCATACGATTGATTTTGATTTTTTGGTAGATAGGAGTACGGCAAACCACCCGGACTAGGATTCACTGGCAGTTCAGCGATATAGGTGGGTGTAACATCCGCCAGAATATCCGGAAAAGCTTTGTAATCACGGAAGTATAGCGCTAAGGCTGAACGAATGTTGGTCACGTCAGCGACTCTTTGATCATCTCGCTGGGTCGGTGTGGAAGAAGGTACTGCCGCCTCTTCAATATCTTTTTCGATGACGTCGACCGGTGTTGATACAGCCGGAGGATTATCAATCTGAGGGGTGTTATCAGCCGCCCACTTATCAGTCAATAAATACACGACCAGCCCGATAACCAGCAATAAAAGAGTCGCCGCGCCACCGATCAGCCAAATTTTTTTCTTATCAGGGTCTCCTCCCGACTCAGCTATTTCTTTGTTCTTACTTTCACTAAAACGCGGCATCGTATAAATGCCACTATTCATTACCTCCGTATTGACCGAGGCTTTACCTGTAGTTTTGTCTTCGACATCCTCAAACATGAAACTTAAAATGTTGGGGTATAATACCGCCCACTTAAATAATTACTTAACGCGGTAGTTCCGTCAGCTTGCCGGGGCCGGCCGGGTCATAACCGGCACGCACTTCAGTACCATCATTGTATCCGTCACCATCCGTATCAGGATTCAGCGGGTCAGTTTTGTAAGTGACAACTTCTTCTTTATCGAATAGACCGTCACCATCACTGTCAGGAGAATACGGGTCCGTACCCAGAACAGCTTCCTGTTTATCGGTTAAGCCGTCGCCATCACTATCAATATTGCTATCCACTATCTCAGCTGGTTGGTTTAAATTATCGTTATTTGTGGGATCGGTCAGCTCCTGCTCATTGGTAAGATCAGCCGTATCATCGCCAGTTGTTTGCTCAACCGTATCATTGCTGGAGCTGTTGTTACTTGCGGTGGTCGGCGTATTATCCTCACCACGGCGGCTATTTGGTCCAAAATTCAACCACAAAGCCACGCCCACTATTGCAACAAGCAATACAATCGCGGCGCCAATAAGTAATTTCTTCCACAAAGAGCTTTTTTCAGTGGGTAATTCGCCTAATTCTTCCTCTTCATCTAGAGGCAAACTACTGAGGGGCTGTCGCGGACCAACCGCTTCTTTTCTTTCATTTACCTCCGCCGGCGCCGTCCGCAAGGCGTGATAATCCGGTGCCTTTGGTGTCCCATCAACCGGGGCGAAAATATCCTCCGGTTCCTTATCCATATCTATAGCCGGTCGTCTGGCCATTCCACTACTAAGAGTACTTCCCTCTGGCGGCGTCTGATCATTAGTCGTTTTTTTTAAATCTTCAAACATTATTATTTTATAAATGAATTAGGGAATAGTTCTACGAATATTTATATTTCTGCCATCTCCTTCCTCCACCTGACATAGATTGTTACAGCCGTCGCCGGCTCCATCATTCCCGTCGTCACACTCTTCTCCAACCTGTACCACGCCGTCACCACATTTATCATCGGCTTCATTAATACATAGACTACTGCATCCATCACCGGAAATCTGATTGGGTGGCTGATTTTCACACTCCTCATAAACACCATAACTATTGGGTTGGCTGATAACTCCATCGCCGCAATAAAATCTATATTCATTCTGGCACACATTACTGCATCCATCACCGGCAATAGTATTGCCGTCATCACACTGCTCACCCACCTCTTCCGCACTATTACCACAGTTTGATTGGGAGTCTTCACGACAAGTGTTCACCAGTTGCAGTTTTATATTATTTATTATTTGACAACTAGCTACCAAATCATTGGCAGTCAAAGCGGCACAAAAGGAGTTTATACCGGCGGTATAGATCCCCTCCGCTCCGGTGCAACTTAAAGTTGACAATTGACGCGCTGAATTTTTTATAGAAGCAATGATCTTCGACCACTGTTGACTATTGCCACTATCAATATTGGTATCATTCTCATTTTCCTCACCTTCGACATTGTCTTCTGCCGGTTCATTACTATCCAACTCCTCTAAATCTTCGGATTCGTTATCTTCGTTAAGACTCTCTGCCTCATCATTTTCATTAGTATCTTCGACGTCCGCTCCGGCACTATCATCTTCTGACTCGGAATTTTCCGGAGCCTTACTATCATCACTGGATTTCTGATTCTGGTGCTTTACCCAAGTATCAATTTCGTCACAGTAGTTGGTAGCGCTGGTACTTACTACGTCAGCAATGATAGTCTGCGCTTGACCTGATCGTGTCAAAAAGAGCTCGGCTAATTTGATTTGTACCCGACCCTGTAAATCAATGTAGTTAAGCCAAAACGAACCGCCATCGTTACCATTTACTGTCTCGTTGTCTATTATTTCCTTCATTTCAGCCAGCTTGATCTCCAGACTTGAAGCTAACTTCGTCGCATAAGTCATCTTTAAACTATTTTGTCTTTGTAGAGCTAATATTTCATCAATTTTTTCTTCGGCTTGGGTTATTAGTGAGTTCAATTTACTTTCGGCGGATATGGAAAATATCCTGTTTCTTACCCACTCTCCGGCTTTATCCAAAAAATACAGAGGGCTTTTAGGGGTTAAACCGGGTCTTTCCTTAATTGGCGTCACTGTCGAGCTGTTCATTTGGGCAATACAGCTGGCATTTTCACTGGCCGCCGCCCTTGCTCCAGAGGGTAATAAGACGATCGCCATAAGTAACAGTCCTATTACCAATGCCACGTAATGTTTGTTAATCATAGGAATTTTTATTTAATGATAGTTAAATTATAATAGAAAAAGGCAAATAGACCAAATTAATTATTATCTACGCCACTTCCAACCGCAGTAAAATTTATTTGATCACAGAGGCTACTAATAGAAACGGCCAGATCCTCCGCCACCGTGTTTCCTCGCCAGATGTAAACACTATTTGTTTTTGGTTCAAACTCAAAATTGACGCTCAGTGAATAGTCACCGACCAGATTTGTATAGCGATAAACATGTGAATTGAGAGGACACGTATATTGTGTATTGGTTGGATTCCAACATGTCAATGAATCATGGCCCGCCGGACAGGAAACATGCTGGTTAATCGGGTCAGTCGGCATAGTAATACCCAACGTCGGGCCGAGATTGTTATTCCACGAATCCCAAACCGATACCGATGTTCCAGCCAAATAAGAGCCACTCCCCAAGGGTGGATAGTTGCCGTCATTAACAGCCGCGTATGAACTTAGCGCACTACGCATACTTACTATATCTTCCCAGCGGCGAGTGTCGCGCGCCAACATTGCCTTTCTATCAACGGAAGTTATGTTGGTATTTAAAATCCAATTGCTATAAAGCTGGTTAAAAATATTTTTGGTGGCGGCATTTGCTTCCTGACTGTATGATAAAATAAACATATTGGTATAAATATCACTATTGACTTGGTTGGTAGCGTTTATATACGTTGAGCGTCCTTCCGTTGCCGCCGAATACCCGTCCACTTTCAATTTTGAAGGTGTGCCGGGATTGCTACTGTTGGCATAATACCAATCAACCGGGCCCAGATGATCGGGATTTGTCTTTACGCGTAATCCGATTCCATCTCCCGTGCCAAATTGTGTTTGTAAAAATAGAGTATTCTGCAATTCACCAGTAATCGGTGTGCCGCTAACCGGCGTCAGTGGTGGCAAAAGCGCGGAGGATTTATACTCCGT
>JANLIN010000066.1 GCA_024654345.1 Candidatus Komeilibacteria bacterium | reverse complement strand
GGTGCTTATGGAGATCACTACGCCCTGAACCGAGTTATACTCGGTTCATGCCTCGTGAATACGGATATGACAATCGACTCTGCGGGACTCCATAGGTTTCCCGTATTCCTGATCAACTCCACCCACCCCGTATTCCTGAGCAACTCCGCAGGAGTTGCGTAAGGATCTCATCAGCCCCGAACGCCTGCAAGCGCTAGCTCAACTTAACGAACATCGGACCCTTCCACCCTCATCCGCCCCAAACGGTTGCGAGCGCTAGCTCAACCCGCCGAAAGCCGGTAGAGTAAAGATCTTATCCTGATTCCTTACTCTGACTTTTCAACCAAAAAAGCACCGACTTATCAGCACGGTGCATTTTAAAAATCAAACTAACTATTTTTCTACTCTCGCGGTCGCCGGTTGGTGAACTGACTAACTCCTTGGCGTAAAGCCTCTTCCAAACTGACGCCTTCAGATTTCACCGGCTTCTTCTCCTCCTCATTGGCGGTTGATGTCACCGGCGGCAAGAAATCCCGACCTGATTCGGGCGGCAGCTCCTTCGGCTGTTCATGCACGATCAGATCCGGCACTGATGATGATGGCACGGCCGAGCGCTGTAAACTTTCACGGCTGATCTTGCCTGCTTTAAAGAGCTTCAAACAGTCCGGACAAAATACCGGACGCAGTCCATCGGGTTGAAAAGGCACAGATATTTCTAACCCACAGCGACTGCAATTCGTTTTGAAACCCGGACGATCTGGATCCAGCGGGCGTGTAAATGATTTACCATCGGATTCACCGGCGGTATTACTTGCCATCGAACTCCAACGCGATATCTTATCCTCTATAACCTCTCTTTTTTTACAGTACCGTTCGCGTGACACATTAATAACTTTCTGAAGATTTTCCTCAGTCGGTGATCCTGTCAAAGGTGGCATGCCCGTGCCTGAAAAAGCGGTCGAGGTGATACCGTCAATCATAAGCTTAATATAGAAGTTATACTTATTCAGGTTCACTAGATCATTCATCTCAAACTGAGGCATAAACTCCTTTTCCAAGAACTCGGCGTCATCGGCCCCGACCCGAAACACCACCAATGTACCGACGTTACCAAATATAGCCGCTTGGACACGCTCATCTAGCTGTTCACGGTATTGGTGCGCTAGGATCATACAGAGGTGATATTTACGCGCCTCAGACAATATATCGGCGAATGATTCGGTGGCAAAGTTCTGAAATTCGTCGATATACATATAGAAGTCATTACGGTCGGCTTCGGGGATGTCAACTCGACTCATAGCCGCCAACTGGATTTTAGTGATCATCATCGCTCCCAAAAGAGATGAATTGTCCTCACCGATTCTACCTTTTGACAGGTTCAGAAGTAGTATTTTTTTCTCGTCCATTACTTTTCGCAGATCAATACTGGACTTTATCTGTCCAACGACATTACGGATCAGGAATGACGACAGAAAAGCACCGACTTTGTTCTGAATCGGCGCAATCGCTTCCACCTGAAAATTACCCTTATATTTTTCATATTCATCCACCCAGAAGGATCTCACCATCGGATCCGTTATCTTATCCACCACCTTTTTGCGATAGTCCTTGTCGACCAACATTCTCATAATACCCAAGAGTGTGGAATCAGGAAATTCCAACAACGCCAAAATTGCATTCCGGAGAACGTATTCCAAACGCGGCCCCCAAGTATCGGCCCATATCTTCCGGAAAACACCGATCAAACCAGAAGCAACTAAATGCTGGTGCTCTTTATCCACTTTTTCCAATACGTTGAAAGCGAAAGGGTAATTAATATCCGAGGGGTTGAAATATATAACATCGTTTATTCTATCGGAGGGAATATGTTTGATGATTTTCTCAACCAAATCACCGTGTGGATCAGTGACGGCTACACCGTGTCCGGCTCGTATATCCTGCACAATCATATTCTCTAATACCGTTGATTTTCCGACACCAGTTTTTCCGATGATGTACATGTGACTGCGTCGGTCCTTGATTTTAATGCCGAACTTTCTCTGCATATTACGAAAATTCGTCGCCCCGAAGGCCACTACTCTGTTCTCGTAATCACTATCTAATGAATTGTGTGTAATGGGCATGCTAGTTTTGTATTTTTATATTATGCTAATCTTTATCTATATTATTCAACAAATGGTAAATTAGGTGGTGGCGTCGCTGATAAGTCTTGAGTTGACTCAGCTGACCTCTTTGCCTCGCTGACGTCGTTCTTCGTTGCTGTTTTTATGCCAAACTTCTGTTCATAGTAATTGTTGTCAAAATCATATTCCTGTAGGCTTTTGGGTAAATACGCAATTTTTGGGTCATCTAACCGTTGATTAGGCTCCGCTATCTCCCTTTCCTCCTTGGCTCCCGCCCATCCGGAGGCCACCTCTGACCGTCTACTACTCACAAATTCCTCATCTCCGACCGGCAGAGCTGAGGGCGGCTCAGCTTTTTTAGCACTAGTCTTCTTAAGTAATGGTGCCTTAATATTGATGGCGGGGAAATGATAAAGCGTCGCTAATTCCTCAATGTTTAATATGAATTTTTGCATCCCACGCCAAGCACTACGACCCTTATAGGCGGCCATAAACTTATTTTGCTTGGCGATCACACGCTGTTTAGCAAATAAGTATAGTGCCTTGGTAGTCGCCTCCTTAGAAGGCTTCAAAGCGTTAGCGTTCAAAGTGTTGTATTGCTTGATGACTGAGAATAGAGTTCCTACCCGCGCTTGTTTCTTATAAAAAGCATGTTGCGCCACGTATGCCATTCTGATTTTACAATAAAAACCCAGTTTCGCCATCTTGTATTCCACCAACTCCACTGTCCGCCTAGCACCCGGAGACATATATAATATTTCGCTTAACATGTTATCGCTTTTATCTTCTTTTTTTGCTTCGGCCGGTCCGGTAGCAAACAATGAATCAGCGGCATCAACCGCCCACAAACGGAAGAATTCGGCAACGGCGCCAAAAAATCCACCGGACTTTTTGCTTGATTTCTTACCTATCATCTCATCTACTACCTTTTGTGCGTCATCCTTCCAGCTATCATCCGTGGGCATCACTATTATTTGAAACCACATTTGCTCACCCCGGCCCAAGCGCGAAAACATTTCCAATAAGGCCGCTAGCGGATCCTTGAGTTCCTGCGTTAGACTGTGTTCAAACTCGATATAACTACGTAAAGGGTAGGCCTCGTGCTTGACCGGCACCATTTCGCTACCATAGAAATTATGCGTATCATTTGGGTATACATCCGGGATCTCTGTGACATAATCCTCAACTTCATTGATTTCCGCCTCCGGATACTGAGCATAAACGGCCGCTTCCACCATATCGCGCCAGAAATCAGGGGTTCTTATCAAAAACTGAATATAGCCCTCCAGGGAAACTATCTCCAGGGAAAAGCTAAGTTGGTGAGCTCCGTCCCACCATTCCTCCCATTTACTGAGAGGCATATGAGCTCCCGCCAAATTTGTCATCATGTGTTCAACGGCCTTGGGAGACTGTTCATTATCCCGCGGCACGTCAATCGCCAATAAGATGTAGTTTACCTTACCAGCGAATTTCCCCTGCCTTGCGTTGAGCCACACTACCCACAAAAATTGCAGCCAAACAAAAACAATCAATACCCAACCGCCATTAACAAAAAGCTCCCACATGATTTGGGGACCGGACATGGCTGACAACTGTTCGAAAAAAGAGAAGTCTAGATAAACCTGCATGGGTAAGTCTTAGACTAAATGATTATCATTAGAAACGCTAATTTTTGCTACGCCCGTAGGCGTCGAGACGACCAAAATTTTACTGAGTAGCTGTCTTCAGAGAGTACTTATTCCGAGCTACTCGTACAAAGCGGTCTTTATTCATCAAAGCCAACTGAATAGTACTCTTCTTGACCATCCGTCTTTCCAGTACTTTTTTGATGATTTCATCCTTGGTCAAAGGTCCTTCGGTGGATTTCATGATATCTTCGATGACATCCGCCACGACACCCGGTTCATAGCCCCACTCTCGTAAGGCATATATGCCACGGCCCACCAAAACGTATTTATCATCCAATATCAGTTCATTATGAATAGTAGCCGGATAAGCTTTCTTATCATCAAACTTGGCTTCGTTTATTTTCTCTGCGATCTCGGTAAAATGCAAAGGTTTACCCTGCTTCTTCATCACCAAATATATTTTGTCGTTCATCCGCTTCGGAGTGATGGAACGCCAATCTATCAGACCCCACTCGTCAAAAGGGTTAGTATCTATTTTAGTGGTAATATCCAGAGCATTATTAATTATATCATCATCCAGCCGACCGTCATACTTCAGTACCTTGTCGCGTCGTTTGACAGCGTCTACCAGAAGACCTCTTTCTACCGGCTCCTTCTTTTCCTCCAATATCTCCACTAATTCATTGATCAAATCATCTATCACCTGCGTATCGGCAGCTGGTAGCTTCCAGCTGGGGTGCATTTTCGGATTTCGATTACTGGATTCCAAACGATTACTCAAAAGTTGCGATACGATAAAATTGATCGCCGCCCGATTAACTTTGTCCGCGCTGGTATACTCCAATAAACGATTGAATAGAGTTTCCTCGCGCATTATGCCACCACTTTTTTCCAAGATATCCATCAGTAGATTGTCAATTGGTTTCAGATGTTGGTGTAATTCCGGATGTTTCTTAATCTTTTTAATAGAGCTATTCTCGATTTGCCTAATTCTCTCTCGGGTGACATTAAAAAGACCACCAATCTCTTCAAGAGTCTTGGCTTCTTCCTTATTCAGGCCATAGCGATGAACGATAACATCTTTCTCCCGATCAGAAAGTTCGGCAAAAAGAAGATTTAGAATTGAATGGGGTTCAAAATTTGCAATTTCTTCCGCCGTCTGGCTGGATAGAACTCTATCCAAAATCGAATCACCATCGCCCTCCAGCTTTTCTGTTTGTTTATAATCATTACTCATATAGTGTTGTCTAATACAATTAATACTTTATAACTGTCCAAAATATAGCACAATTAGGACAAAAAGTCAATTACGGATTAATACTACCATAATTGAATTTTATTGTCAATGTCTCGACCTAAACGAAACGTAGAAGCCCGGGCTTCTATATAGAAGCCCGGGCTTCTCCGGGTCTGCTCGACAATCAAGGCGTTTACCGCTTTCTGAGCCGATACCATTCGACTAGGAGCGGGCTGGCGATAAAAATGGACGAATATGTCCCGATAAAGATACCCAAAACGAGGGTTAAAGCGAACTGCTGGATAGAACTGCCGCCAAACAGGAAAATAGCCACCAATACCACCAACGTGGTCATAGAGGTATTAATTGAACGTACTAAGGTCTCAATAATGCTGACATTTACTATTTCCTTGAAACTTAGATGCTGTTTGACGTGAAGATTCTCTCGGGTTCGATCAAAGGTGACTATGGAATCATGTACCGAGAAGCCCATGATGGTCAGTAGGGCCGTTACAAATAACGTATCCACTTGAAAGCCATAAAAATGCCCCAGGACGCTATATACGCCGACAATAATCACAACGTCATGCACTAAAGCGATAATGGCAGATAATCCGTATTTCCAAGAAGCAACCGGATATGAGACCTTACGGAAGGCAATGGCTATATAAATTATAATTGCCCCTAGAACCAGAACAATGGCCGTTATGGCTTTTGTCTTCAGTTCCTGACCGATAGTCGGACCGATTGACTCAAAACGAAGCTCTGTTACATCCTCACCGTATCTACCTTTCACGGCCGCTAAAGCTTGCTGATGTTCTACCTCGGTTAAACTAGGCATACGGACGATAAAATTGCGCTCCCCCGCCGGCTGTACGCTGATAACCTCAATACCCTCCTCGGCCACCGCCGTTTTTACATCAGATTGAGTCACAGATTCTTCGCCCGGCACCGCTACTTCCATCAAGCTACCACCCGTAAAGTCGATGCCCAAATTCAAACCCCAAACTGACAAGCTCAATATCGAGACTATCACCAGGACACCCGACACCGCGTAATAATATTTTCTTGATTTGATAAAATTAAACATAGTTTATTGTTTCGTCTCGAGTTCTTGATTAACTTTCACGTTAAACCAAGCCAAATGTTTTATAAAATACGGTCTTGCCACCAGTCGTAACAATGTGCGACTGACAGTAATAGCTGAGAACATGGAGATTATTATTCCCAATCCCAAAGTGATAGCGAACCCCTTAATCACGCTCGTTCCAAACCAAATGAGTATTAGACAGGTAATCAAACTGGAGACATTGGAATCCCGGATTGATGTCCAGGCTCGTTTAAAACCTTCCTCTACCGCCGTTCCCATGGGCTTTCCTAAACGAAGTTCCTCTCGCATTCTTTCAAAAATCAGGACATTGGCATCTACGGCCATACCAATAGATAAAATAAATCCGGCGATACCGGCCAGCGTAAGTGTAATCGGCCATAACTCAAACACGGCCAAAGCGAGCATTGAATAGATAACCAAAGCTATGACAGCCATAATTCCGGGTAAACGATAAAAGGCAATCATGAATATAGCTACCAGAATAAGTCCGATCAGGCCGGCGAGAAGGCTCTTTTGCAGTGACACCTTGCCTAGTGATGGTCCAATCGTCTGTTGGCTTATTAGATTGATCGGGATCGGCAACGCACCGGCATTCAGACGCTGTGACAATTCCTTGGCCTCGTTTAAATTAAAAGTGCCCGAAATAACAGCCTCACCTTGCGTAATTGCCTCTCGCACAGTCGGAATGCTGATTGGATAGCCATCCAAAAATATCGCTACCGGCTGACCGATATTTCGCTGAGTAATGTCAGCGAATAACTGTTTCCCCTCTTCATCAAACTGCAAACTAACACTCGGTTCACTTGTTTGGGGATCAAACACGACTTGCGCTCGGTCTAAATTTCGTCCGGTTAATTCCGTGGCCAACCACTGCTCATCCGGATCGCGAAACATTTCGGGAGATAATGTTCTTATCAAAATATGTCTGGCCCGCACCTGGGTTATATCCCGCTCCTTCGGATCATCACTGTCCGTCGCCATGTCAGTTTTCTGTATAATATGATAGCCAAATTGTGTTTTTACCGGCTGTCGCGTAAATTCGTTCAGTCCAATTCCATTCCACAGCACATCTTCAAATTCGGGTACAAATTGATCACCACTCGACCACCCAAGATCACCGCCGGCGGCGGCTGAAACCGGATCCTCCGAGTGCTCTCGGGCTAGATCAGCAAAATCCGCTCCCGCCTCAAGCTGTCGAATAAGGTCTTCCGCCCGCACTTTGGCATCCGCTTCGCTTTTGGCAATCGCCTCCTTCTGCTCGGGCGTCAAATCAATCGCCTCACTATAATTAGGGTTCGGCTCTTTAAACTCTAGCAAAGGCGTTTCCCCAATCTGTTTGATGGCATCATTGACGTCAAAAACTCCAGCCAACTCCACGATCAGTCTGTTATTACCACTTGTTTGCACAACCGGTTCTGAAACACCGAAGGCATTTACCCGTCGCTCAATGACATCTCTAACACCGGACATGGCTGTCGCCTCGTCAATCCCCTTCAAGTCGCTAAAATCAGCTTCATACACCAAGTGCGCGCCACCCTGCAAATCCAGGCCCAAACGGGGCAAAAAACTATTGAAAAAAGACGCCCCCGGCAGGCTAGCCGGCACGTTCGGATAGATAATAAGACCGGCTAGTATCGTCAAGACGATAATGCCGGCAAAAGTGGTCCAAACTCGTTTTCTGCTTATTTTAGGTCCTACAACCATATATAAAATTAAATCAGAGTTATTTTAGCACCCGACAAGCCAAAAATCAAGAGTTGAAGATAAAAAACCCACCGCGGGATTACCCAAAATAGGGGTCGAACCTCTAAATAGAGGTTCGACCCCTATTTTACATCCTCATAGACCCGACGGGCCTTCTTGGCCATTGCCGCCCAGTCAAACTGCAGATAATTTCGATAACCCCTCTCTCGTAAGTCCTCTCGCAAATCGTCATTTTGCAGTATATCCACCATTGCTCGGCAGATTAAATTTATATCAAAGGGATCAAAATATAGAGCCGAATCCCCTAGTATCTCCGGCAAAGATGAATTATTGGCCGCCAAAACCGGTACTCCATAACTCTGCGCCTCAATCGCCGGTAAGCCAAACCCCTCCAAATAGGAGGGAAAAACATAGGCCGCTGAATATTGATAAAGATTGGGTAGAGAGGCATCGCTAACATAGCCGGTAAATATGACATCCTTATCTAAGTAATTCTCCACGTCCTTAAGTAGTTGCTGATAAAAAAAGTCGTGCCTACCGACAATAACCAACTGATACCCTCCCTGCAAATGAGATTGCGCCAGCTTCCAAGCTTGAAGTAAGCGATATAAATTCTTATGCGGATAAGCGGCTCCCACGTATAATAAATATGGTTTCACTATTCCCATCGCCTGAAGGTTGACGTTTGCCGAACCAGCGTGCTCCACCTCATAACCCTCATGCGTAACGGTGATTTTACCCTCCACCTCCGGATAGTAGCGAATAATATCACGGCGCGTAAAATCCGACACGGCCATTATTTTAGCCGCTCTTCTGACGGCGTTTTTTAGAACCACTTTGTAGGCCGCCAATTTCAGCTTATATATCAGGGGCGGTAATGTCGTCGCGCGACTATCTGGGTAATGTGAAATAATAAGATCGTGAATCGTTACCACAAATTTATTATGATAAAACAATGGCACGTTGAAATGAGGGAAGTGCATGACGTCTAGGTGACTGCGATATAGCTTCCAGGGGAACCACACTTGTTCACTTAGCGTATACCAGTGATATGGCGCCAGAATCTTTATGAACTTCGAATTTGAAGTCTGAAATTCATCCCAATTGTGCTCACCCAAGAATATAAAATATTCATTATCCGTATCGGATAAGGCTAGATTATCAACCAGTTTTTGCACATATCGTCCGAGACCACGAGCCGCCGGACCGTACATGCGAGCATCAATACCAATTCTCATAATTTAAAAAATATTCATATATCAACTTTAATAACTCATAAACTCTCAAAAAGATTCAGATACTCAGCCGCCACAGCATCCCATTTACGGGGCTGAATTGGGTCTCCCCTTTCCGTCCCGAGCAATCTCACCAACCCCTCGTATATATCCTCGATATTATGAGGATCCACGAGAATAGCGCTCTCCCCGACTGCCTCAGGATTAGCCGCGGCATAACTCGTCAACACCGGTATACAGAATAATCTCGCCTCCAAAGGTGGAAAACTGAACCCCTCATAAAACGAAGGCCAGATCAGACCACGGCAGTGACGTAGGTAATTCATCTTCTGGGATTCATCTAGGTAGTCTAGAATTACGTAATTCTTACGGAAAGCTGAACTCTCCAACCTACTATTTATTTCCCTTGTTTTCCATCCCCAATTACCGACGATAACGAGTGACAAATTACGCCGGTCTGGTTGTCTATCCAAAAGTTTATCAAAAGCCTCGATGATACCGATGATGTTCTTACGCGGCTCAACCGTTCCCAGATACAACAGATACGGTGTTTTCAGTGGCGGCTCGGCGTTGTTCAACTCACTCACTTCGTATCCACTCCTGATGACGTGGATTTTATCGGCTGGCAGCTTGAAAAAGTAGTTCAAATCGGACTTGGTTTGATCGGATACGGCTACGACAGTATCAACCCGTTGCAATAAATTATGCAGTTTTATGGCCTTGTGCCAAGCGTTGCGACGTCGATCATACCATTTGGGCTCGATCAAGAAGGAAAGATCATGAACCGTCAATACCACTTTGTATGCTGAAGAAAGTGGGACGATGTTCCAATTCGGCAACCAAAGAATATCGAGCTTATCCTTGGCGCCCATCTGCGGTCGGTTAAAAGTCAGCGACGAAAGATTGAAAAATTTACTCGGTATATTATAATTACGGATCGGTAATCCAGCTGGCAATCCGGTTGTGTCCGTAGTCCATCTGTTAGTGTAGCCCAGCCAGTCGTGACTTCCCCCCACCGCCCTTAGTGACTGTGTCAGTTTTTCAGTATAGAGACCGACTCCCGCCCGCCTGCTTGTCTGTAAACAACGTAAATCTATTCCAATTCTCATACGCCGCTAAATATATGATTATCTTATTGAATTTACGACCAATCCACTTTAGCCGATATTCGATGTTGAATTAAAATCCTGCCAGCACTGGGAAACATAGTCATTGATCTCATTCCTGAATCTTTCCGCACTGAACTGCTCCGCCCACTGTCTTATCTCCAGCGGATCAAAAACGGTCACATCAAAGCGCAGAACTGCATGGGCCAAGCACTCCCATGTCTGCTCCGAAAATAAGACACCGGTTTTATTGGGTACAACGGTTTCCAAAGCCCCTCCCCCGGCGTAAGCGATCACCGGCCGGCCGGCCGCCATCGCCTCCACCGCTGAGATACCAAAATCCTCTGTCTGCGGATGAATAAAAGCTTTGGCCCTTTGCACATATTTGATTTTCTCGGCCTCAGAGACTTCTCCCAAAAAAGTGATATTACTTTTGGCCATCGCCTGCAATTTTTCCTTCTCTTCGCCACCACCGATTATAACCAGTGGCAAACCAAGTTCATTGAAGGCCCGCACCGCTATATCGACCTTTTTATAAGGCCGTAAACGAGACACAATAACGTAATAGTCATCGACGTCGGGTAATACCACATATTTATCCGTCTCCACCGGCGGATAGATAACCTTGGAGTCACGATTGTAATACTTCTTGATACGAGCCGCGATAAACTTCGAATTGGCAATAAAAAAGTCCACACGCTGGGAGGCAAACATATCCCAAATCCTCAATTTGTGTAGTACCAGTGGTAGAATTTTCTTTATCAAACGCGGTTGCTTGAGCTCCTCAACGTAACTATGCGTATCACTCCATAAGTATCTAGTGGGTGTGTGGCAGTAGCAAATATGTAAGGTGCCGGGCGGGGTTATCAACCCCTTGGCCAATGCCGAAGTCGATGACAATACAATGTCATAATCC
>JANLIN010000059.1 GCA_024654345.1 Candidatus Komeilibacteria bacterium | reverse complement strand
CTTATTCAATCGACGGCGAAGCATTTCCCTTCAACAAGGGTAGCATATTTAGGTCAACACATTCTCCGGTCTGGATTATTCTGCCAACCAGATCATCGCCCTCGCCCACCGTTAGAATTGTATCAGGTACGATATATTTTTTGTCCGCGGTTAGGCCGTTGAGACGCAATGTAAAGATCAGGGGCGAGTCATCATCGTGATGATTATGCTCGGATGTTCGCCTTATATAATTCGCAAAGCTGACAACGTAGACCATATCCATTCTCACTGCCATCCCATCGTTATCAAATTGAATCACATCTCCCTTCTTTAAGCATTTAATATCCAAAGTAACTCCAAACTAATTGTTAAAAAAATGTTATAAAATTAATCTATCGCCGGTCTTTCCAGTTGTTGGACTTCAAGCTCGCTGTCTCGGCCGGTCAGCTTCACCACGTCTTTGTCGATCTTGCCGAATTCTTTGCTAACGGTGTTGTAAGCGTTCACGGTGGTGCCGAGATTGTTGCCTAACTTTCCCAGATAAACAGCGTATGATGATAAATGTTTTTGCAACTTCTCCACTCCCTTGCGAATCTCTTTGGCCGACTCTTCTATTTGTAAAGCGCGCAGACCCTGCAAGACAGTCTGCAAGTAAGCGTGAAATGAAGTGGGCGATACTATTATAACGTGCTTCTCTTTGAAAGCGTATTCAATCAGATCGCGCGTATTCACTTTAACCACCCCGATTTTATTTACCAGTAGATCATAATAAATGGCCTCCGCCGGAATAAACATGAAAGCAAAGTCCAAAGTATTGTACTCCGGTCGAATGTACTTACTGGTTTCGTCGATCCGGTCTTTGAGATCATTTTTGAACATTTTTTCCAGCTGTGCGCGCACCACCTCATCTCTCTCGACGGCAATCTTATTGTAATTGTCCAGCGAGAACTTGGAATCAATAGCGACAATCTTATCTTTGATAAAAATAGCGGCATCCGGTATCAATTCATTGCCGTTGTCATCCTTGCCCAACTTGTATTGCAACTCATAGCTTCCCGGTGGCATCACGTTTTTTAACACCTGTTCCAAATAATACTCGCCCAGAATCCCTCGCTGTTTCGGGTTTTTTAAAATGTCCTGCAACTGCTGTAATTGGTCCGTGAAATTCATGACTTGCCGGTTGGTCTCATCCAGCTTGGTCAAACGCTCCGTCACGTCCTGCACAATTTTGGTCGTCGCGCCAAACTGGCTCTGCATCGCCTTGGTCGAGTCGCCCAGCTTTGTGTCCAATGTCCGGCTTATCTCATTAATCTGGTTTTGTAGCATTATCAATCCTTGATCCTGACTGCTGTCGGTTTTACTTTTTAACAAACGCCAAAAAAGAACGGCAAACCCACCGATCATGATTATGAGCAAAATAATGAATTCTAGAAGCATAAATGTGAATAACTATTAATGCCAAGAAGGCTAAATTGTGAGGCGCAGACGATACAGTGCGACGGCGTTGCGCGCCGTTTGCCGGACAACTTCATCATACCCCACCCCTTTTAATTCCGCAATCTTTCGCGCCACGTAGTCCACGTAAGGCGGTTCATTTCTTTTTCCACGAAAAGGCACGGGCGTCAGGTAGGGACTATCCGTTTCGATAAGTATTCTATCCAAGGGTGTATTGATCACAATCCGTTTGAGCTCCTCCACCTTTTTCTCAAAGGTGACGATGCCGGTCACACCGATATAAAACCCCTGCGCCAAGAAAGCCTGCGCCTCTTCCTCGGTACCACCAAAAGAATGGGCATGACCGCGTTGGCAACCTTCCTCTTTCAATACTTCCAGGATATCAGCGTAAGCGCTAGGATAGTCGGCTCCGTTGCGACCATGAATCACGATCGGCAAGGTATGCTTTTGGGCCAGCGTAATATGCTGTCGAAAAACCGCCGCT
>JANLIN010000053.1 GCA_024654345.1 Candidatus Komeilibacteria bacterium | reverse complement strand
ATATTTACCCGGTTGTTTATAATCTTGGAGAAGGATCTCACCCCGATCGGCCTGAACTTCTCTAGCCGTAAGATATTGTTCGTCCGCCAAGGCAATATAGTATTCATGACGAAAAATCTGCATCCAACCAAGTTTCGTTAACACGAGCAAAGCTCCCACTAAAAAAAATAAAGTCAACCATCGAAGTCGATCGCTTTCTACATTGTTCTTATTTTTGCGCCGCGCTATCACGAAAATTTATATTAATATTAGATATCAAATCTGCCGTCGGTGCAAAATTGCTTTAAATATGATTACAATTTCTTATCGATTGCCAATTGCTACCGCCGTATCGGTACTGATATAGCTGTATTTATCCACGCTTACCATATTCATTTCACCAGCCAGCCTCTCTATTCTTGAGATTGATTGGAGATTTGTGATTTTCACCTGTAATTCTCTATTAGACTCTCGCAGTTGATAAATTTCTTGCTGGAATCCCGAGATTTCTATGCCCAAGGTAGCGCTGTTATTGACGCTCATCAGGTACATAAATACACCAGCAATAACTCCAATTAAAAGAACAGGTCTTAGTTTGCTGGGTACAGCAAACCCTTGTTTTGTTTTTGGCCCTCGCATATTGATTTTTTAGTTAATTTTTACTTTTATTATTTAATAAATTAATTCTGGTCAAACCCTGGCCGCTACCCGCAGCTTAGCACTGCGACTACGTGGGTTTATCTTAATTTCTTCCGGCATGGGGGTTATTGGTTTTTTTGTAATCAGCTTTACTCTACTTCGATGATCACATATACAATGAGGAAAATTTGGCGGGCAAACGCAATCCTTAGCTTCTTCTCGGAAAAAATTCTTTACAATTCTATCTTCCAGAGAATGATAACTGATGATGGTCAAGCGACCTCCGGACGGTAATATGTTTAAAGCCGCCGGCAGCAACTCGCGAAGTCCCTCAAGTTCATCATTAACGGCGATTCTTAAGGCCTGAAATGTTTTGGTGGCCGGATTGTGATGGCGAGAAGATTTAACCCGCTTAACTAAATCTGATAGCTGTCCCGTAGTGGTGATCGGATCGATAGATCGTTGTCTGACAATGGTGGCCGCTATGCTACGCCAGCGCTCTTCTTCTCCAAAATCACGAAGTATTTTCCCTATCTCTTCTTCTGACCAATGATTGATGATCTCCGCCGCCGTAATAGAGCCGTGATTTGAGAAGCTCATTTCCAGCGGCGTATCGGTTTGAAAACTAAAGCCCCGCTGACTCTCCAGCTGCATAGTGGAAAGACCCAAATCCGCGTAAATACCACCCAGGTATCGACTTTCTATTTTTTCTTCCCGGGCGATTGTTTCCAAAGAACGATAATTTCCTTGTACCAACACCAGACGGTGACCATATTTCTTCAAATTCTTCTTCGCCAGTGTCAGAGCCGTATCATCCGCATCAATACCATATACTTTACCTTCTGGTCCATTTAACTTCAGAATAGCCTCAGCATGCCCACCAGCTCCCACAGTACAATCAATATAGTTCATATTCGGAGTTACTCTCAGAGCGGCAATAGTTTCCGTCAGTAATACCGGTACGTGATCAGCCATAAGATAATTTAAATTGCAATCTCCCCTAGCTCGCTCAATGTTTCCGCTATCTCAGCACTACCGGCCTCGGTCTTGGTTTTGTACGACTGCCAAGCGGACTCATCCCATATTTCCAGACGATTGTACAAGCCGGTCACGATAACTTTCTTTTTCAGCTGTGCATATGATATTAGATAATCAGGCAAATTTACCCTTCCCTGCTTATCTAATGACACATCCATCGCCCCACCCAGCATCAATCGCACAAAGGCCCGGCTTTTAGCCTGGCTAATAGGCAATTTGACCAGCTTATCGACTAGTTGTTGCCAGTCCTTTTTGGCATATACAAACAAACAGCCATCCAATCCCTTGGTCGTAACGGCGCCACTCTTGAATATGGTCCGAAACTTAGCCGGCAAAGCTAACCGTCCCTTATCGTCCAGACTGTGTTGATATTCGCCTATAAGCATAGTTTTGACTGAAATTAAGGCAGATCATCTTAAATGATATCCCCACTTTTCACCACTTTTCCCCATTACTGTTTAAGTATACACCACTTTTCATCCCGCAACAACCATCAGATACCGAAGTTTATCCCCTTTTATAAGAAAATAAACCGCTGTCAAAGTCAACTAATAAAAAACACAAAGCTATTATACTTAGTGTTCCTTTTGAAAAAATGGCTATGACTACTGCTTTTTTTTGCCCGGCATCGTTATGTTAGGCAGTGAATTGTACTCCGGCACCACAAAGCCCATCTCGGCTGACGCAGTGGATAACTGTCTAAATAAATTTAAAACCTGGGACCTATTTAATGGTCCTTTAACTTTATAAATCGGGATTCGATTGCTCCACGCCAGTGTATTGGCCACCGCGAAGACTGATCGCGTGACACTAAACGGCGCGACGGCGGTCACAATCACGATCTTTTCAATTTGTGACCAATTAAACTTGACTATCTGTCGCCATGCTTCGAGCTGCGGCAAAAGCCGTCCTCTTTGCCAAATCTCCCTCTTCTCCGCCACCAAGCTTTCCTGGCCTACTAGCCAGTGACAACCGCTTTCATTATATTGCCATATTAAATTCATCATCAAGTTTTGATAATTTGACTAACGACGTTTGGTAATCTTATCCAGCAATATTATGGCTTTCCGTTCCAATAAATCGTATAGGAATTTATCTGTCAAACTCTGCCGATTATTGTACTCCAGGGTAGTGAAGTGGGTATAACGGACCGGTTGCATGGTTATTTTTTCTATCTCCCTAATAAAAGCGTTTAAGTCTTTTTGCGTTAAACGACCGATTAGCAAAAGATCGGTCTTAGCCTGCTCATCATTCACAAAAAATCCTAACAACGATAAATACTTGAGGCCCTCATATTTTTCTGCCGCCGTCATTATTCTCTGTTCCCAAAGTAAACGAGCTTTTACGAACAAATTTGTTAGCTCTGTCAGCAACACAAATTTCTTGTTCAGATAATAATACTTCCGACGATCGTAATCTTCGGATTTGATGAGGTTAAATTTATCCAAATTCGCCAACTCGCGACGAACACTATTTAACCTTTCATCGACCAATCTGGTAATTTCACGTACATAGTAGCGCTTTTCGGGATTGAACAAAAATAATTTGAGCAGTTTTTCGCGGGTACGTGAACTAAAAAGTTGTTCTAACATGGCATATAAATCAGCTCTAGCGTAGGCTTTTTCACTTTACTAAAACGGATATTAGGGATATATGAGTCTAAGCCTACAGTAAAAAAAGCAAATATAGTATAATATGTATGAAATAATTTTGGAAGCTATGATTAAATCATTACAATCAGCCAGTATTTTTCTGCAAGACCCGGTCCACTCCCACGCCATGGGCGAGATCTTCATTAGTGATGATCAGGCGCAAATAGCCAAAAACGGACATTTGTTTATATTGGTTGATATCGAGGAGTCGCGATCCGAATATGAACAATTCATTGCCTCCCTACTCGAAAAGGCCTCCCATACATATCGGTATTCGGTACTTGAAGATTCTACCAAACTTCTCGAGTATACACTAAGCGAACTTAATTCATGGTTGCCGGAAAACTTACCCGACCCAAAAAGGATTTTACCACATCTTAATTTGGTGGTCGGTAATTGTAAAGATGGCATCGTCAATATAGCCGCCATCGGTCAGTGGCAGTCTTACCTTATTCATCCTCTAAAATCCATTGACATTCTGGGAGCACCGGAAAAGGTAATAAATCCAGCCAAGATCTTCCAAAATGTTATCACCGGCAAGCTGAACCCTGGCCAGGTAATTTTGGTATCCAATCAATCCCTCTTTGATTATTTGGCCATGGAAAAAATACGCAAAATAGTCACTACCATTCCGGCTCGCTCAGCCGCCGAACAACTGAAAAACATGGTTGTCGGCGCGCCACCCAAAACATCTTTCTTAAGTGTCATCCTCAAGATGACCAGCGGTGATGAAGCAATGGCGATGAATAATCATGAGCCCAGTCGGGAAGCAAGAATAACGCAACTAACAAATTCTCTCCCCTCCGGCGTCAACTACCACTCTCGCCAAAGCCTGGATGAGTTAATAAATACTCAACAACGCACGGAAAAGATAATGACTGTTCCTTCCAGTCTTGATACCATTGGCAATGGCCTACGAAACCTCGGCGACAAACTCACGTCCTCTCCAGCCTGGCCTAAATTGCGAGCAGTTTTTAAACTTATCGGCCAAGGAATCCTAAAGGGGCTAAAAATTGTCGGAGAATTACTAAACTTCGGACTTCGCCGCGGCCGCCGTTTAATAGTCAATATCTTCCTTCCCGGTGTGAGTCGACCCGAGATTCGCCATCGATTATCAATATCATCATTGAGCTCGCAACGAAAAACCACATTGGGTATTATTGGCGCACTAATCATTATCTTTGTACTAATAGTCGTGCTTAATCCAGCCTCCCCCACCGGCATCTCCGAAGAAACGCTGGTGACGCGCCAGAGTGAGTTTCAAGCTCTAGAAGAATCCATTGAAGCCGCTTTAATCTACGGTGACCGTACACGAGCACAGAGTTTGCTCACTGATATCAGTATTGTCATAGCGCAACTTCCCGAAAACGACCCAAAGTACCAGAGCGCAATAGCCGACTTACGGCTTAGATACGCTCATTTAACTGAAAGGATCTGGAATATCATGAATATCGACGAGCCCGTTGTTCTGGCCGATCTTACCAATCCGGAGATCGGACCAGCAGTGGGTAGCGACTTTGATGTCATGACCGCCACTGGTGATACAGTCTATGTTTTAGGTCACGATAAAGGAATTTTGACCTATAATTTTGCGGAGAAAAGTTTTTCCACAGCTATCTATGCCGAGACCCAGCAAGGATGGGCCGAAGCTATGATTGGTGCAGCCAATGAAGTACTGGCTATAAATAATGCCAATAACTTCTATAGAATCTCTGCTGATGGCCTGATACCAATTAATATTACTCTGAGCGCCGGCCTACAATCCATTGCCGCCGCTGATTCATTTATCAATAGAATTTATTTGCTGGATAGCGCTGGTGACCAGCTATATCGACATGGCATCTCCGGTAATCGCTACCTAGCCCCCGATCTCTGGATTCGTGACAACGTGGATTTAGCCGGCGCCACCAGTTTAGCTATCGACGGCAATATTTACATCCTCAAAGAAAACGATGTTTTGAAATTTACCAATGGCCGTCAGGTTGACTTTCCCGCCTTGAATATTTATCCCCCACTCAATAAGCCCACCATATTTTATACAGCAGTTGGGGTGACAAACCTATACTTACTAGACCCAAATAATCAACGCGTCATCATTTTTAACAAGGAGGGCGAGCTGATTCGACAGATCCGATCGGCCAAATTTGGCAATCTACAAGATATGGTAATACAAGAAGAAGCCAAGCGTATGTTTTTGCTCAGCGAGGATAAGCTTTTTGTCGTACCGTTATAAAAACGGCTAAATATTATTCGATAGCCACAAACCGCCCGTCAATGTAGTCTACAAACGGGCTTTTTGCTTTCGGATAACCCTGCGGATTAAACCGGCTATAGGAGATAAACACGCTCTGCCGGGCGCGTGTCAGCGCTACGTAAAATAATCTCTTTTCTTCCTCAATGTCCTTGCTATTCCCCAGCGGAAAATCTCGATCGTTCATCCCCACAATAAACACATAATCAAATTCCAGACCTTTCACCTGATGAACAGTTACCACCGGAATTTTACCTTGATCCAACCCGATGAAATTTATATCCTTGGCTAGCGCCGCGTAGGTGATGAGATCACGCAGTTTGACCTCGGGCCGACAGGTAGCATCGTCCCTATCCTTGAAAAGTGTTAGCAACGTCTCAATGGACTGCTGCCTGCTTTCGCTATTATCGGTTTTTGCATAGTAATCACCCAAACCGGAGTCTCTCCAGATATGATCAATAACCTCCGCCGGTTTCAATTTATAAGTTTTTTTCTTCCATTGCTCCAACTGGGTGCTCAGTTTTAGGAATTTTCCGGAGTACTCTTGCCACAATTTTACCCGTGCCGGTTGCCGATCCATTAATTTATTTACCAAGTACTGCAATAGACCGGCAGTTGCCAGCACGTCATCCTTGGCATCATGAGTCGCTTCAGAGAGAGTCAATTTTTTCGCCAGGACTGACAGTCGATAACTATCCGACTGGATAAACCTCTTCGCCAGATCAAGCGTATCATAGCATTCCTCCAAATCAAAATGGACGCCATGGCGTTGGCCATTTTCGACGATCATCGGCGCGTCAAAATTTACATTGTGCGCCACAATCGGCGCCGCGCCTATGAAATCTTTCAGCTCTTTCAAAACCACGGCCGCCTCACCGCCCTCTTGCTGCAAAAACTCGTCAGACAAGCCGTGCACCGCCTCTGAATCACCCACCGGTTTGATATTTTTTATATAATGATGAAAATCACCGGCCGGCTGGCCGGCCACTATTTCCACCGCGTAAATCTGGATGATTTCATCCTGAAACACATCGCGACCGGTAGTCTCGGTATCCAGAACTACCACCCGGCCGGTTTGGTGCTGTTTAATGAGATTGGCAAAGGGTTCTTCGTGTCGATAGTTGCGAAAATTTAGGAAGTCCGACACCTTAAGGCCGACGGCCGCTCCTTGCTCCCGTATGTTCTGCAATGTCACCGGCCCGATGTTGCGCGCCGGTCTCATTACCAATCGTTGCGCACTTTCGAGGTCGTATTTATTGTACAAAATTTTCAAATAAGCAAATATGTCTTTGATTTCCTGACGGCGAAAGAAGTCATACTTATCCACTGTCGTGTGTGCTATTTTTTTTGCGGCAAATACTTCGGCCACTCTCACGATCAGATAATTCGCCCGCGTCAAAACCGCTATTCTTGCCTTTGGCTCAGCTTTCTGTAGATCGATAATATTTTCAATAGTCCAATTTATTTCTTCATCCAAATTGTGGCCCGCAAATACTTTCACCCTCTTTTCCTCCGTCTCAGCCGTCACATGAGCCGTAACGGTAGTGGTAGCCGGTGCTTTCAAACAGCTCAAAAACGACTTCACCGCCAGTAGCAGATTGCTGTTAAAACGATAATTTACCTCCAACTTCAGCTCCGTTACCGGCGCGAAATGAGCTTTGTATAATTTGGAAATCAGCGCCGGCTGAGAACCGCGCCAACCATATATAGTTTGGTCTAGATCGCCGATAAGCGCGATATTTTTATGCTTCTTCGCCAGTTCCTTGACCACCAAGTACTCGGACAAGTGCGTATCCTGGAATTCATCCAGCTGGATGAAACGATAGCGTTGCCCCCACTTCCTTCGCAAGGCCTCGTTCATATAAAGATGATGCAGGGTTATCAAGACCAGTCCATTGTAGTCAATGGCATTTTGGTCCAACAAGGCCGCTTCATAGCGTCGATTTATTTCCAATAAAACAGGGTCTAGTTTCAGTTCGGGAAGATTACACCCCACTTCATTCTCAACGCGGCGGAGACGATACTGATACAGGCGCTCGATCAAATCGCGTACCCGTCCCCCGTCCTGATAAAACATGTTTATCTCCGGGAAGTCAGTCATAATTCGCCGCATCGTCTCTTCCTGGTCAGTTTCATCAAAGATAACGAAGTCGGCCTCGAGACCAATTTCCTTCGCTTCCACTTTTATAAAGAAAGCACAGAACCCGTGGAATGTTTTAACGGTTAAACCGTCCATAACTCCCTTGTCATTAACCCGCTTCCTTATTCGTTCCGTCATTTCCTCAGCCGCGCGGTTGGTAAAAGTAAGACCAAGAATCTCCTCCGGCGTAATACCGGCGGCGATAGCCGTCACTACTCTTTCCGCCAAAACGGTGGTTTTGCCGGTACCGACGGGAGCGGAGATCAAATACGCACCGTCTAGCGAGTTGATGATATTTTCCTGCAAAACATTGAACTTCATAGCTTTGTCAGTATATTGGATATGAAGAATAAAAGGAAGATGGGGGATAATAGAGAAAAGAAAGGAGATGAAAGACTAAAGAGAGAAAGATAAAAGACTAAAGAGATGGGAGATGAAAGACTAAAGAGATGGGAGATGAAAGACTAAAGAGATGGGAGATGAAAGACTAAAGAGATGGAGACAAAAGACTAAAGAGAGAAAGATGAAAGACTAAAGAGATGGAGACAAAAGACTAAAGAGATGGGAGATGAAAGACTAAAGAGAGGAAGACAAAAGACTAAAGAGAGAAAGATGAAAGACTAAAGAGATGGAGACAAAAGACTAAAGAGATGGGAGATGA
>JANLIN010000047.1 GCA_024654345.1 Candidatus Komeilibacteria bacterium | reverse complement strand
GAGGAAGACATGTCTCTGAAAATGCCGCCGCTGAAATTGGTGGTTGCTATGTCTCTAGGCAAGGCCGGGGCGGTGGCCAAGAATCATCAAAGCGGAGTTGTTATTGGCGCCGATACATTTGTCGTGCTTGGTAATCACTTGCTCGGTAAGCCTAAGAATTCGAGTGATGCCAAAAAAATGCTGATGAAAGTGAGCGGGAAACGAGTCGATATCCTGACCGGACTCACTATCATCAATATTGAAACGAATAAAACTATAAATGTAACAGACGTCACCAAAGTTTACATCAAGAAGTTAGACAGTCGGGAGATAAATAATTATATTGCCTCCGGCGAGCCGTTGGATAAGGCCGGGGCATTTGCTATCCAAGGCTTGGGGGCAGTCATTATCAGAAGGATTGAAGGTGACTTTATGGCCGCCATGGGGTTGCCGCTGTATACGCTGGCCAAAGAATTGAAAAAGATAGGCGTGACGATATTGTAGCTTTGTCCCGCGAGGCAGTAGGAGTTTTACGTTTAATTGTCTGATTATGTTAATTCATTTCAATACTTATCTCAGTATGATACATAAGAAAATAGTAGCCGTAATAATATTATTGATGTTTGCTGGATTGGCAACTGTCGCGCAGGCGGTGACTGAGTACGCTGCTCATTTGACGGCGACGGACATTGCCGACGGGGCCTACCTAGGCAGTCCGGATGATATGTTTCACGTCTCTTTTCCGGCCAAAACATATAGCCAGGATATTGATGTTTATTTAAGTGACACTAGCGTTGATCAATATCCGACCGGTAATAGAATTGGGGGCGCCTACTCATACTACATATTTGCGCATGAGGAAGCGGCGGTCCAATTTGAATTGGCCCTACGATTTGAATCCGATACGCCCTTGGCCAAGCATCTGTGGCGTTATGATTACTTGACGGAGAAGTGGGAAAAGTTGCCGACGCGGGTTGATTGGGCGGGCAAGCTGGCTATTGCCACCACCAGCCATCATTATGGCAAAATCGCATTGATAGAAGAGCCGGCACAGTTGATAACCAATGGCGGGGACAAGTCGGTAGTCAACGCCGGTCCGCTGACCTTTAAAACCGGAACTCAGGATTGGCAGACTCTGGCACTCGAGAGCTACAATCAACACCTTTACGAGGAAAAATGGGAGAGGCTTTCGGATATTTATCAATATGATCTAAAAACCACGGTGGGACTTTCTCAGCCTCTGATTTTGGAATGGGACTATATGTTTACTGATTTTAAGATGCCCACGGCCTTTTACTGGGACAAAACAAGGGAAAACTGGATTGAACTCGTTACTTTGGCTGATATGGATCGTAATAAGTTGATAATAACTTCGCCGTTTACCTATGCTCGCGTCGCGTTGTTCCAAAAGACCGATACTTGGATAGGTGAAGCTAGTTGGTATCGTTACAAAGGATGTAGTTGTGCCGCTTCACGAGACTATCCCAAGGGGACCAAATTGAAGGTAACACATCTATCAACCGGGCGGAGTGCTGTCGTGACCGTCAACGATTATGGGCCGGAATTGTGGACAGGGCGCGTCATCGACCTTGATGCTACAGTTTATGAGCAGTTTATCAGTTTACGAAGTGGGGTGACAGATGTTAAAATAGAATTACATGATTAGTATTAAAGGTGTAACCAAAAAATATAGTGCTGATTACTTTGCATTGAAGAATGTAAGTCTTAATATTAAGGCGGGCGAGTTTGTTTCTCTGGTCGGACAGTCGGGTACCGGCAAAACTACGTTGGTGCGTTTGATCATTGCTGAAGAGAAGCCCACCAGCGGGAAGATTGTAATTGGTGGGTGGGATATTACGGACATCAAACCACGTGACATCCCTTATCTCCGTCGCCAGATTGGAGTTGTTTTTCAAGATTTCAAATTACTGCCAAAACGAACGGTCTATGAAAACGTGGCTTTTGCCTTGGAGACCTGCGGAACAGAGCTGTCAAAAATAAAACAAATAGTCCCACAGGTACTGAGAATAGTTGGTTTGGATAATAAAATGGATCGCTATCCGTACCAATTATCGGGTGGGGAACAACAGCGGGTGGTGATTGCCCGTTCGTTGGTTCATAAACCCAAGCTTCTGATCGCTGACGAGCCGACCGGAAATTTGGATTCTATTAATACCAAGGAGATAATAGACTTGTTGCTCAAAATCAATGAAATTGGAACTACTATTCTCTTGGTGACACATAATCGAGAGGTGGTTAACAATTTGCGAAAACGCGTTATTACTATTGATGCCGGGGAAATAATCTCGGATCAGGAAAGGGGTCGTTACACTTTATAAAACAATATGATATTACTAGATTTTTATCGCGCCCTAAAGTTCGCCTGGCAGAGTTTCTGTCGTAATTTTTGGTTATCCATTGTAACAATCTCCATAATAATATTAGCCTTATTGTCGGTGAGTTTTTTGTTGTTATTCAATATCATGACAAACAACATTATTGCCAGCGTACAAGAACGAACGGAGATTTACATAGATTTGACGGATCAAGCCAAGCTGGCGCAGGTGGAATATTTGGTGACGGAGTTAAATAAACTCGAACCTATAAGAGAAGTATCATATATAACGCCGGAGGAAACATTGGAGCGCTTTCGAGAACGTAACCGCGACAATCCCTTGGTACTGGCGTCATTGGAAAGTCTGACCAGCAATCCGTTTTCCGGTAGTATATTGATCCGAGTGGATGATGTCAGTCAATTCCCGGTGCTACTTGATGAAATATCGCGGCCGGAGTACAGCAATATTCTAGAAATAAATAATACTGAATTCTTCCAGGCGCGCGATCTTATTCAGGCCATTTCTGATTACTCCAATAAAATAGCTCAGTTCGCGTTGGGCCTCAGTCTTTTCTTTATCTTAATAGCCCTCGTCGTAGTGTTTAACACCATACAGATGGGTATATATTCTCACCGTGAGGAAATAGGAATAATGAAACTAGTCGGTGCTTCCAACTGGTTTATACGAGCTCCCTTCTTGATCGAAGCGATTATATACAGCCTCATAGCGGTGGTAGTTGTTTTTATAGTAATTTATCCTTTGGTGCACGTTGTTCAGCCGCCGGTTGATAATTTCCTGGGGGAATATACGGTTAATCTGGCATCGGTATTAAATAA
>JANLIN010000038.1 GCA_024654345.1 Candidatus Komeilibacteria bacterium | reverse complement strand
GGGGGAGGATGATAGCACACCGGTCGAACAGCTTTGGTATCATGTTCAACTGGAAGGTCCGGGGGGGTTTGATTTTTGGACGATGAGTAATTCTCTAACCTGCTGGCCGGCGGTCGGTCAGTATACTTTAAAAATTACCGCCCGTGATCTGGAGAATATTGAAGACCCGACGCCGTTAGTGCACAATTTCAGCATGATCGGAAATACTCCGGCCGCGCCGACCAATCTTGCTTGCTATACCAATGACGACAACCATCTAGTTCTGTCTTGGTCATATACGGACCCGTATGTTGTCGGCTTCACTATCTGGCGCGATTATTCGCAGATGGTCGGGGAGTTGAACGCCAGTGCCCGCGAATTTATTGACAGCAGTGTCAATCCGGGGGAATCTCACCGTTATGTTGTTACGGCTTGGAATTATTTTGGCTGGACGGAAAGTGAGCCATCCGTCTGCCAAATTGGGAATGGCACGCTCGATCCGGACGCCGCCGAGAAATTTGACTATCCGGTAGGATATCCGGATTTCAGCGGTGACTGGTATGACGCGCAAAACTTTGGTTCTATTCTTTATCTGTCCGATAAGCATCACTCCGGTAACGATCTCAATAAATGGGGTGGAGATTTGGGTGAGCCAATCTATGCTCCCGGGAACGGCCAAGTTGTTTATAAGACGAATAATGCGAACGGGTGGGGAAAGTGTCTTATCATCTCATCCAAAAGTCCTACCGGCAAACCATTCCGCCTGCCCGATGGGCGGACTAGCGATATCATATATTTCTTATTTGGACACCTGGATGAGATAGGTATTCAATCTCCCACTGGCATCATAGACTATGAAGATATCGTGGTAGGCGAGACAAAAGTGAAACGTGGTTGGCGGATCGGATCTGTGGGCGCGGTGTCGGGGGGATCTCCTCATCTTCATTTGGAATGTTTCACTGGTTACAGCAGTGCCAATCCACTCGGTACCGGCTACTACACGTCACTTCCGGATAGTAAATACGATGCCCTGGAGTTTATAGCTAACAATCGCTCATGGCAGGTACAGCCAACATTTTACGTCCATAACTATAGTCAGCAAACTTCCGGGTATGGATATGTCCAGTTATTGACCGGTGACTGGATAAAAAAGACGGGTTATCAGGAGCCGGATCACGTGCCACTGGGATATAACAATCTTCTTTATGTCAGCTCTACCAATGTAGATAATCAAGCCCGTTGGCGGCTTCATGTGCCGATTGATGGGCAGTATGAAGTAGCGGTTCATATTCCCAATTTTCACTATACTTCCCAGCGGGCGAATTATCGTCTGGAGCGTTCCTCCTATCCGCCGTTGACATTTGTCATCAATGGCCTGCCCATAAGCAATGATTGGGTGTTATTAGGAAAGTACGATTTTAAGGCGCAGGATGATAATTCCGTATGGCTGAGTTCGGCGACCACTGAAGATCCACCGGCATTAATCGCGGTTGATGCGGTGAAGTTAAATCTTAAATCAGGTACCGGTGGTTTCACCGCCAACAAGGATGATCCACCCTTGGTACCAGATAATTTAGCTCTCAGCGTCTATCCAAATCCCTTCAATGGTCAGACAAACATACGCCTCGAGGTACCGGTGGCCGGCGAGTATACCGTTCGTGCCTACGATATCTTGGGTCAGCTGGTGGATGAAGTATACTCTGGCTCTTTATCAGTCGGCCGACACGAATTCACTTGGCCGCCAACATCATTGGGGGGAGGAGTCTATTTATTACATGTCGTGGGGAGTAGGACGATACGAAGCAATAAACTGGTATATTTACCTTAAGTCAGCACAATCCGCTCGTTTAAGACGGGCGGATTTTTTTTAAAATTATCATTTATTTGTTATAATAATAAACATGAGCGCAATGGCGAAAATGTTTTGGCGTCGTCTTACCAGCTGGTTTTCTTTACCGGCGGAAAGGCGCGAGCTAGTAGAAAAGAATATTCGGGAGGAAGCGAAGGCCGATTTCGATTTCTATGTTTTGTCTATCTTGGCGGCGATTATAGTTTCCCTGGGACTGATAATAAACAGTGGCGCCGTTATTATCGGTGGCATGTTGATAGCGCCTATGTTTTGGCCGATATTGGCGATGTCACTGGGTATCGTCAAGGGCGGCGTTCGCTTGCTCCAAAATTCATTTTTTACGGTCGCCAAGGTAACGATACTGACACTGGCGATCTCGTATATTATAGGTTTTATCGTGCCGGTCACCGAATACGGCACGGAATTTTTTAGTCGCGCTCAGCCGACGCTGTATGAGCTGTTCATTGCTTTGGCGGCCGGTTTTGCCGGGGCCTTCATCGTGTCCTATCCAAAATTAAGCCAGGCGGTAGCCGGTGTCGTTATCGCCGCCGCTTTGGTGCCACCACTGGCCGTAGTGGGATTATCCTTGGCCGAAAAAGATCTGACCAATGTTGGTGGTAGCTTATTGCTCTTTCTATCCAACCTGATTGCCGTCTGCGTCATGTCGTCCTTGTTTTTTTTGCTGGCCAAATTCAAACCACTGAACTACGCCAGTAGTAAGGATTTAAAAAAAGCGAATTTGCTGTGGTCCGTTATTACTTTGATACTGATTTTCATCCCCTTACTCATAATCACCGGTAATGCCATAAGCAATTTCAACCAGATGAAGACTGTTAATAAAGCTATCAGACTTAATCTGCCGGGCAGTGAAATAGTGCAGACGAAAATAAATGAAATGGACGATGTTTTATATATCCGCAGTGTTGTTCGGTCGTCACAAAACATTCGACAATTTAAGCTAGAAACCATTTCCACCGAGTTGGCTGATATTCTGGATCAGTCCGTGCGTTTGCAGATATCTGTCATACCGGTGCTGGAGGCGGGGGAAATGGTGGACGATGGCGATGTCAATCGAGACTACCTGGCGGAATAGTGCAACAAAACTGAAAATTACTACGTATCCGCGAACTCTTAACAAAGTTCGTTGTTTTGCAGTAGTCCGTAGTTTCGCAGTAGTTCGTAGCTTCGCAGTATTCGTGTGGCAGACGATAAACCAATCACGAAACACTTAACTATCATTCCGCAGAATACGACTATCGAAGAGTTCGTAGTTTCGTAGTATTCGATTGTAAATCCCTCAACCAATCAAGAATCATTTAACTGTCATTCAGCGTACTCCGACTATCAAAGTATTCGTAGCTTCGCAGTCGCTATTTGACAAAACATTGGAGCTGTAATAAGGTGGGATGTCCGACAGCCGTCTTTAGGGATAGCGCCGTCGCTGATATAAAGAGGGATTATGATAAATAAAGAAAAAACCAGTGTTTTGGTCATTTTTACCGGTGATACCACCGAGCAGTTTGATTTTTTGGCCACCTTGCCCGAGATTGAATTAATGTCCGTCGTGACGGTGGAGAAACTTGGTTTTGATTCGGGCCCGCCGCTTAAGTTTTGGCAGG
>JANLIN010000031.1 GCA_024654345.1 Candidatus Komeilibacteria bacterium | reverse complement strand
CGGGCCCGCCGCTTAAGTTTTGGCAGGCCTTAAATTCTAAAATAGGCCTCAATTATGACTTCTACGATGGGTTTATCGTGGTCGGTAATCCTAATCGTCTGATCTATGACGCCGTTGCTGTTCGCACGGCGTTTTTCATTTTGGGAAAGCCGGTGGTCTTCACGGCTGCTCCCTTCGCCGAAACCAGCTGGGATCTAAAAAGAACTGAGGTGGAAAACTTGGCTTTACGAACGAATTTAATCAATAGCCTCTACATGGTAGAAAGGAATATACCCGAAGTAATGATTGTCTTTGGACAAAGGGTAATGGCGGCGGAGAATGCTTCCAAAGTGAACCTCTCCGAATTGGATGCCTTCGTGGCGCGCGACAATACTTATCTGGCAGAGTTCAACGTTGGCTTCAGTACGACCGCCAAGCAGAGAAATGACGAGGGTTATCAGTGTAGCAATGAATATTCCGACAGATTGGCTGTCATCTATTATCACCCGGCCTTACGCTGGGAGTCTTATAAAAATCTTTTGGAAACAAGTCAAGCGCTATTAATCAAGACTCATTTACGTGAGGGCGTAGATGAACCGGCCAGAAATTTTTTGGCGCAAAATTTCTCGAGTAAGCCAATCTTGATATACAACAAGTTGAGTGGTGAGACCTCCCGTTCATGGAGTGCGGAGTATGGCTATGTCGGTGACAAATCTTGGGAAAGAGCGGTTATCCGGTCCATGTGGTGTTTGGCACAAACCAATGACACTAAACAATTTTGGAAAATTTATCATCAAAAAATATGAAGATATTTCTTTGCCTACCAAATCAACCACCGACCGAGGAAGCGCGAGTCGTGTATCGCTATCTACAAAGCTTGGGAGCGATCGTGTATACCAATGACCGTACGCTACAGCCGACATCGGTCTCTATTTCGTTTGACAAAATAGACACGTTGTTTATTTTGGCTCGAACAGAAAACAAAGAGGCTGGTTATCTCAGCGCCTTGGCTCTGGCGCAGAAAAGGCCGATTGTGTATTTGTTGCCAAAGGGTAACGCTCTGCCGGAAGAGCTGGACTACATCCGGCAAAATTCCGATGTCAACAAATATCTTATTATCAAATTTTATGACGATAAAAACTGGCAAAATCGTATCGGCGAAGCTTTGGAAACCATCGAGCGGGGTGATAAGCGTTGGGACGCACCGTCAATAAAATTTACCTGGCGTCTCACGCCCCGTATAGACCGATATTTGCGCTGGCGGACCAGCGGTACACAGCTGACAAAGGCTGACTGGTTGCGAGATTATATTGTTAAGGAAATTATAGATAAGGACCATAATTATCAGCAATTTCTGCGTCACGAGTAGGAGCCACAGAATTTAGCGATCAGACTACTTTGTGTTATAATACAGGCAGTTTTACCATTATGACTACTTCTCTTCATCGGGAAAATTTGCCTGCCAGTCGGCTTACAACGTTGATCTATCTGTTGTTAAGCCTTATTTTTTTCTACTGGGCCTGGTCCGGCGAAAGCGACTGGCGCTATCTGATACTTTTTGGGGCTTTGCTATGGTTCTGGCTGTATATAAATTTTAGAACTTTTCACCTGACGGCCACCAGTGATGGTCTTGATTTTGGCTTTGGTTTGTTTCGGCGGCGACTGTCATGGGTGGAAATCAGTGGCGCAGAGCAAACCTCAGACAATCCATATGGTTATGGTATCCGTCGCCGCAAAAATGGCCTTGCTTTTTTAGTACCCTCACTCGACAAGCTAAAAATTACGACCCATGATTATCACTATCTGGTCAGTTCGGACGAGGCAGAGGAGTGGGTAAAATTAATAAATAAAAAGATTAATGAAAACAGTTAAACAACTACTGAAAAAAAATCCAGCCAGTGTTTTGGTGAGGATAGATAGTGATGTGCCGATTGTCAGAAGCAAAATCAAAGATGACCACCGTTTGCGCAAAGACTTACTGACCGTCCAACAGCTGGCCAAAGCGGTACCCAAAGTCATTATTATTGGTCATCAGGGAAGGCCGGCGGCGACTAATTTCGTTTTTTCGGAAGACAGTAAATACCAAGGAGCGGACCAGAGCCTAAAACCGGTCGCAAATTATCTGGCAAAAAAATTAGGACGCTCAGTGAATCTTATCAGCGGTTACAAAAAGATAAAATCGTCGGACAAAGGTATTTTCATGTTGGAGAACCTTCGCTTTGATGGGCGGGAAAAAGAAGGAAGTAAAAGCTTCGCGCGGGAG
>JANLIN010000006.1 GCA_024654345.1 Candidatus Komeilibacteria bacterium | reverse complement strand
TTCGGCCGTAGTACGGCCTCAACCGTGGAAAAATTGAAACGAGTCGAGTGGTGTCCCGAGCGAAGTTCGCCGTGGCGAACGAAGTCGAGGGGCAGATGAACGCAGTTCCGCCACAGACGATAGTTGTTCGACTCGTTTTGACTAGCGTCAAAACTCGCTCGTGGTTTCGGCCGTAGTACGGCCTCAACCAGCAAAAAAACAATATTTATTATATATAGTAGTTAATAATTAACGAACCACCATTAGTAACATAAAATCACAGCGCGTTAATCACCAAATACGCGTCTCCAAAGTTTTTTTAATAGATCATGAGGGCAATGTCCACAAGGATATGCCGACCAGTGAGGCTTTGCGTTTGGCTAATGAAGTTGGCTTGGATTTAGTGGAAATGAACCCCACCGCCCAACCGCCCGTCTGCAAAATCATGGATTATGGACAGTTTCAGTATCAGCAAAAGCGCAAACAACAACAGACTCAGCAAAAGAGCAAACGCATTGAGGTCAAAGGTCTACGCCTATCATTCAAAATAGGCAAAGGTGATCTGGCTATCCGCAAGAAGCAAACCGAGAAATTTATCGACAAGGGCCACCGCGTGCGAATCGAAATGTTTCTCCGGGGCCGCGAACGCCAGCACGGTGAGCTCGGCAAAAGATTGATGGAAGATTTTATTGCCTCCATCGAAAAAGAGACCAAAGTAGAGCAACCGGTGACTCGCAAAGGCAATTCCATCTCCGCCATTATCAGCCCGAAATAATCACCATTCTGTTTCGTATAAATAATAATTAACTGAAGAACGTAATCAATTTATCATTATGCCCAAGATTAAGACCAGAAAAGCAGTCTCCAAGAGAATCCGTGTCACCAAAAGCGGTAAGCTTATGATCCGTCGCGGTGCTCAGGATCACTTCAACTCTCGCGAAAGCGGCAAACAAACCCGCAACAAACGCCGTGATACGGAGCTGTCCAAAGCCAACGAACGCAACGTCAAAGCCGCCCTACCCTACAATACCTAGGGCGGGCTCAATTAATTCATTTAAATTTTTATTAAGTAATCAGTATGCCAAGAGTCAAAAGAGGAACATCCCACGTCAAGAAACGCCGTAAATTACACAAAGCCACCAAAGGTTATAAATGGGGCCGCAAGAACACTATCAAAGTCGCTAAGACGGCTGTCACCAAAGCCGGCGCACATGCCTACATGGACCGTCGCAAAAAGAAACGTACCACTCGCCGACTCTGGCAGGTACAACTCAATGCCGCCGTCCGCGAGCATGACATGAGCTACAGCCAATTCATCGGTGCCTTGAAGAAAAAGAATATCGAGCTGGACCGAAAAGTCCTGGCTCAGATTGCCCAAGAATACCCGGCTGTATTCGCTGTCATTGTCGAAACGGTGAAGAAATAACGTTTTTCTTCCTGCTTGTAGATAGACGGTAAGTTAAAGATATCCGCCGACTAAATGTTGACGGATATTTTTATGACCATTCATTAATGCGGGCAGGGACACCCTTCGGTTCGGTGACGGTAACGTTGCCCGCCTTTTTGCGGGTCAATAGTGGATATTTAAGCGGGCTGCGACAACGATGTCCGAACGTCACCGTATAACGAGGCCCTGAATTCGGTGACGGTAACTTGCCAAGTCTGACTTGTCTGCGACAACGATGTCCGAACGACACCGAATAACGACACCCGACTAACTTGGTGACGTTGTCGGTGACGGCATTGGCGAGCCCGTTCAGGAGTACGGGGGAGTTCCACGTGGTCGATTGAAATTTCCGTACTCACGAGTCGTGAAACGAGCACAGCTCGGTTCAGGGCGTAGTGATCTCCATAGGCACCGACGGCACCAGTACAGATGTGTACACTGTCGACTGTTTTGAAAGGTGCCTTAGGTGGCTTATTTTAATCTTTGAGAGCGGATGTGAGTAGGGGGGGTCCGATGTTCGTTAAGTTGAGCTAGCGCTCGCAGAACGTTCGGGGCGGATGAGATCCTTACGCCATGAAACGAGCTACGCTCCGCTTCATGGCTCAGGAATACGGGGTGGAGCAGAGCGTGGGTCGCTTCATGGCTCAGAAATACGGGGTGGGCGTAGTGATACCCGAACAACACCGAATAACGAAACCCGATTTGACTCGGTGAAAACATTCGCTTCCTCGCTTCCTCGCTTCCGCGCTTCATCCAAAAAGTAGCGAGACAGTTATACAATTTAGCAAAAGCTTGGACAACAACAGATCGCAAAAGTTAATATCAAATCTCCTCTCCTCTTTACTCTTCTACTTTCGTCCCATTTCCTCTCTCATCCTATTCATACTATCTTTAACCAGTTCCAGGGACGTCGCCAACTCATTCTTTACCGCCAACCTCTCCATGGTAAATTTAGCTGAGGCATCCGCCAGGTACCCCGTACGCCAGTAAGTAAAAGATTCTAAGCCATCCGGCTTTTTCGCGCTTTCAATGAATCTCTTTAGTCGCGAAATAGTTAGATCAATTTCTCGCCTCACCTCTTTCACAAACTTATCCATCTGCGGACGCTCCCCGTATCTTTTTTCAATATCAGCCGCGTACTTTTCCATTTCCTTTAACTCATCCAACTCATGACTCAAATAATCAGCACCTTTAATCACATTGTTTGGATGTATCTCGACCGAGTTGAGTTGCTCAATCTTATCAAACCCATAATCATACTTTGTCTCAATCGGAGTTTCCGACTTAAAATGGCTCAATTCCGCCAGATTTATTTTCTTAAGACTTGCGTCCTGATTACTCGCTAATTCGGATTCAACGCCTACTCCTTCGGCAGAACTTTGTTCGGCAACGGGTACATCCTCCAGTTTTGTCCGCGACCCGGTTTCGGCAGGCGGCACCTGATCTAGTCGTGACTTACCGACTCTCTCCATCTCATCGACCGCCTTGCCCCCGGCAAACACTTGCGCCTCAGCTGAAGGCGGCACATCACTCAGTTTGCCAAGCGGAGCCTCAGTGGCCGACACCGGTACCTCGCGTAAACTATCGATCTTTTCGGTAGACCCGCTCGGCGGTACGTCTTCCAGCTTGTCGCCCAAAAGTCGCCAGTCTTCGCCCACTGTCCGACCTAGATAGTGGCGAACGGTTTCATTTTGCAGTGGCGGATGTTCGTTCCAGAATTTGGCAAACGGATTGGGATTACTTGCCTCCCCCACCAGTTTTTGTTGGATGATGTCGTACATTTTTTCAAAGTTGTTCTCCTGCCCGACTTTTTTCAGCTTGAATTCTTCACCCAGTTTGTTGAGAGCGGCGATGAAGGAATCCTCACTGGCCAAACTGGTGGCCGGCAAGTCCAGACCCTTGTACAGGTATTCTTTGTCCATCGGTATCGCCAGCATTTTGAAGAGACCTGTTTCCTTAGCTGCAATTTCCAACTCTGCCATCATCTGATTTTGCATCCTTTCTTTCAATAACAATTCATTCAAGACTTGGCGAGCATGCTGCGGCCGTTCGAAAAATTGTTGATAATTGACTTGAGTTGAAGTGCGTTCCCCACTGTTAAGAAGACGGTTCCTCGTTTCATATAAACTGACCTCGCCGCCCTTCTCCAAGAAAATATGCCCATCCGATTGACCGGCCGCCGGCGGTAGACCGATCAGTACACCCTCTTTGCCCAGCAATGACATCCGTGGTTTTATCTCATAATAATCTTTGAATTGTCCCAATTTTTCCAACGGTACATTGACGTCCAACTGTTCAATGGTAGCTTTTTGCGCCGATATTAGACGTGCCACATCCATTTCCTTGAAACCACGATCACCGAGGTGTTTCAGTGTATAATCAAGCGCTTCTTTATTGCGCGCCAGAAGACCGGCTTTCAGATCTTCGGCGGTGCTGATTTTTGCCAGCTGTTCCAGCTGTTTCAGATCCACAGTCGGATTTTTCACGGAGAACTCCAGTAGTGCCGGATTTTGTCGGAAGATGCCCCAGTCTTTGGTCAAGCCAGCGGTTTTCAAAGATAGATGGTCTAGCAGGACCTTATCTTGCGGTGTAATAACGATATCATTACTGCCCACATACCCAAGGTCAATGGCCGCCTGCAAATACCGTTTGCTCATTTCCGGCGCCACTGACATTTGCTGCAGCTGCCAAAGATTGAGATTTTTATAGACATCAGCGTTAACATCAATACCAACCCCGACCGGCACACCGTCAAAAGAAACCACCTGATTGTCTCTCACCTCTATAATATGGTCATTTACCTTCATGATACCAAGTCCTCCCGCGTCTTTCACGACCTCCACACTGGTAGCACCACCTTTTCCGAGATGGTTCAACAATTCTTGGCTCGATGAACCCAAGCGACTTTCGGCCGCGTTCACCAGCTCACTCTGGCTGAAGTCAGGCACTTCAATCTTCAATCCTTTCTGCTCCATCATCTTTTGCCACGTGGTCCGTGAAGTATCATCCACATAAGCCAAGGCATCACTCTTGTCCGTCACCACCTGTTTAGCGTGTTCCAAAAGATCATTTTTCACGAAACCGGAAAATTTATTGTAATCAGTAATAACCAAATTTCCATCTTTGTAATCTACAAATTCACGCACTTTCGCC
>JANLIN010000005.1 GCA_024654345.1 Candidatus Komeilibacteria bacterium | reverse complement strand
GAACAATTTTTGTTTCTTCCGGCAAAATATATACCAGTCCGTCCGGCATCCGGGACCAATGACCTGTTTCAGTCAGGTTGACGATACCGGCCTCAGCATCAATCACTTCACCGATATAGAGATGGTTATCATCGCCTTGTATCATTCGGGCGACGAATATTCTTTGGTTACTAAGAGCACTAACTTGGTTAACCATACTGTCTCCTTTTCTGTAAATTGTTAAAGTTGAATTCAATTAAATTTATAATTTCTCTCGCCAAAAGTCAATAGAGTCGGACCTACTTCTTGAAGCCAAGCGTCGCTAAAAACAGCCCAGCCTCTCGCGAGAGGCTGGGTCGGGCACTGTTTTTGGCATTTATAGGCCTAATATTAGCCAAATATAATCAACAAAAACAGGGGTCGAATCTCTAATTAGAGATTCGACCCCTGTTTTGACCGATAGTTTACTCCAAATACGATTCCAATTGCGGACTAATAATTCCGCCACGAGCAACTAATTCACGCAACAATTCTTGCGCCTTATCGAGCTCATCTTTTTCCATATAATAAAGGGCCAAATATTGATAAGCGTCAAAATATTCGGGATTCAATTGCAATGTCTTAATCCACAATTCAGCCGCTTTGTCCGGCTGATAATTGTTATAGTATAACAAGCCCAAATTGAAGTGAGCATTGGTATAGTTTGGATTAATTGTCAATTCACGTAAATAATACTCTTCCGCCAGTTCGTATTCTCCAGTGGCGGCGTAAATCAACCCCAGGTTGTTATGTGTCAAAGGTTCGTTGGGATTCAGACGCAGGGTGACTTGCCATTCCCGCGCCGCCGCGCTGTAGTTGCCGGCGAGATAGTGCATGGCACCGAGATTATTTCTGTTGAAAGAAGAGTTGGGTGAATTATCCACGGCATCCTGCCAAAAGGTGATGCTGTTCTTATACACTTTGGCGTGCGTTATGTTAACCAGAGTTATCAAGATCAAAAAAACCGTTACTATCGCGTAGCCGATATGTCTTCTATATTTATTTACGAACCAGGGAAAATTAATTTGCCATAGAATAAGGATGATGCCTAGCCAGGATAAATAAACCCTATGCTCCGAAAAATCCGCCAAGGAGGACAGCGGGCGCAAGAAAGAGGGTAGAAGAAAAAGCAACCACCACGCCGCCCCAAAAATAACCAATCGCCAATTCACGTTTCGACTGTATTTTAGTAAGAAAGCAAGCCCAACGATGACTATCAAACCATAGATCAGTGGCAAGTCAGACAAGACCGGGAAGGTCGAGACGTTGAAGGGTAAGAACATTTTGCCCAGATAGGGAATAACAGCGGGGAAATTGGCAGAGAGCGATCCGATGATGTCATAATTAGTACTGACTGAATCGGGTAGAATGGTACCTCTCAGCCACCACCACCCACTTGTCAGTATCAGATAAGGAATACCGATCAGCCAACTTTGTTTACCGAAGATATGTTGACGTTCAATCAGCCATAAATACAAGAGCGCCAGCGCCGGCAACATGACCGCGGTCTCTTTGGTAAAAAGTCCGATTATATAAAAAAGCCAGAACAGACCCAGGGACCATGATTTATGACGGTGTCGATACTTGAGAAAAAATAGCCAGCCAGCCAGCATCGGGATGGCTAGCAAAGGGTCGTTCCGGCCGGGCAACCAGGCGATGGCCTGGAGATTCAAAGGGTGGAGCGTGAATACCAGGGTAAAAAGCAGGGCCGCCAAGCGGGGCAACTTCATTTTAATCAATACCAAAAAAAGTAGCCACGCCGTCAGAGCGTGGAGCACAATGTCCGTGATGTGAAAAGGAACTAAGGAGCCGCCCCACTGCGCATCCAAAATAAAGCTGATCGTTAACAACGGTCGATAATACAGTTCGGCCCCCTCGGGAGCATGAAAAGCCCCCTCCTGAAAAGAGTCATCGATATAAGTCAAATCCTTGATCTTGAAATAAGCGTCCTTGATCAACACATTATCATCCAGATAGTGATAGTCGTAGCTGATGGTTTGTCCGTAGACGAGGAAAGAAAGCAATAACAACCACAACAGTGACCACCGGGGAGAAGCGATATATTTACTTGAAAATATTTTTATTTTTTCCCAGTTCATTTATTGGCGGAGAAAAATTATTAAACTACTGACGCCAAGTTCATCTTCGCTCGGACTCTCCGTCCATATCAACTCATCATTGCGCCAGTAGTAACTGCCGATTAAAGTAAAATCTTCCTTCATTATAGTGTGAATATAGTCAATAAACAATCTTGGTACGCCCGCTTCCCAGAGTCCGCTTTCACCGCGTTGGGAGTAAACAATCACTGCCGGTGGATTTTTTCGCAAATCCGCCACCGCCTGTCTCTGCAAATCTTCCCGGATAGGGGTATTTATTATCAGGGGATAGGTGATATCAAATTTGGTGGCCGATAATCTGGCGGCGTAATAGTATATCTGCGGTTCGGAGCCGGCTACCAGAATTTTATCCGTAGGTGTCGTTAGCGACTGAATCTTGTCGGCGACCAACACCGACTCCACGAAAGGATTACCATATCCATATATCCAAGTATTCAACTGCGTTGGCGTCAAGAAAAATTGCGGAACTATCTGAGTGTGCATTGCTATTAAGATAACAAGAATCGCCACGGCGCTGATGGCGTTGCTGAGACTTTTGCCCCACCGTTCCGTTTTCTTCAGGTAAAAATTTAAACCACCGGCCGCTAATAAAGCCAACCAGGGCATTAGTAAGAGGTAATAATGGCCGATCGGCGTGGTAAAAACGCTGACCCAACTAGCCAATACCAGGAGCCACAGTAGCCACCAGTTCTTCTGCTTGATAACCAATGTGGATAAAATCAAGAGTAAAGGCAGCCACCAATTCTTCCATAAAACCGCCAAATAATGAGCCGGCATCTCCGGAATATACTTGAGAAAATCCGCGGCGTAGTAGCCGTTGAAGACGACATTTTGCTGCCAAAAAGCGCTCCAGCTCCCACTTAGCAGTATGGGGGCGAGGGTGATCAAAGTAGTCACTACGCCCCCCAATAA
>JANLIN010000133.1 GCA_024654345.1 Candidatus Komeilibacteria bacterium | reverse complement strand
GTCAAAATAAAAAAAGCGCTTTGCAGCGCCGACGAACTAAAACTGGTGGTAAATAATTCCTGGATTCGCACCGGCGAGATTCCAGATGAGACCATCGTTATCCAATTATAATCATTAAGCCGACTCGTCCAAATGCACGGGTCGGTTTTTTTATTGATTAATTCAACGCCTACAAAATAGAGGTGGCACAATACGATAGAAATAAGCTCATGAGTACTCATATATCTTACTTACCATACTGTCACTACCTCACTCGAATTTCAATTATCACTTGACGCTACTTCTGATATTCCTTTGCCAGATCGTTAAAATTTGCTAACTCAATATTATATTCGCTCAGACCGCGGACCATTTTTCTAATATTCTCCGCATCAGCCTCTCTTTCTTTATTCAAGCTGGAGACAGAGTTCGGATCGTAATACCCCGGATGAAAATTGATGCAATAGGACCCACCCCGTAAAGAACCAAGCCACTCGCTTATCTGTGAAAAGGTCTTTCTAGTCCCATCAAAGATAGAATCCTTCGTCGTAATCAACCCGTCAATATTCATAAGCTTGTCATCAAACAGGCTTAAATTTTTACAGGGAATATTTTTCTTCTTGCAAAATTCTTGGATCAGAGGGAAGCCTTCTTTAAGATAATCTTTTTTATGGATATCCAAATGACTCGGTTCAAAGCCAAAGACTGCCACAAACTTTTCAAACTGTCTGTCAATCTCAACCTCAAAATTTATGTTTTTGAAATAGATATGGAGGCCAACGCTGACAAGATTCTTTTTTGATAACTGAATTAATCTTTCAACTTGGTCTTTTTGTCCATTATCAATTTCATCAATCATTACCGATGTCGACGTGACAGCTTGTTCTTCAATTAACTCTAAAATCATCTTATTATAGAGTTTACTATAGCCAAAATCATCAGCTGTCACTATTAATTTAATCATTTTATGAATGGGTTAACTAACTGTCTATGAATCTTACTCGTGTCGGATTTGTCACAAATTTGTTATACCCTTCCGACCACACCATTTTTCTCAGCTCTCGGGTATATAAGCACTATCATCTCGATCACGAAAAGTACACCTAAAATAGCCACCGTCGCCACGACCGCTTCATTCGCAGTACGGCTGATATTGGCGACCGCAATCGCCACTAGCGCCCAGAGTATGGTCAGGCCATACAGCCAGTTTCCACCGGCCTTATACAGTACATAGCCGGCAAACACCACGGCGATCACGAGTAGCAACTGTGCGAAAGCGGTGGCACTCAATCCGAAGTTGTTGAAATTTAGCTGATATAACACCGAGGAAATGTTGGCAAATACCGCCGCCGAGATCCAACCGGCCAACATTGATACTGGTGCCCAAATCACCCATTTCTCCGTCTTGGATAACTCTTGTTCAGAGGCTGTCAGCTTAAGCAGGGCACCGATGGCGAAAAAGCCGATGATTAAAATAATGACGGCCGTGGGCCAGCCAAAAGTGACAAACTGTGCCACCAGTTCCCAAATCGTGTTAAACAAGAACGCACCAGCTGTCCACCAACCGACCTGTCGTAATAGTTTATTCTGTCGTTGAGACGGGAACAACTGATAAATAGCGTATATAAGCGCTAGCAAAAATATCAGACCCCAAATGGAAAAGGCGTATCCGGCGGGAATCACCGCTGTCTGGCTCCCCGCCGACTGCTCCCCCACTCCCATGCCGACCCCAAAAAGCATCGGCAGCCAACCGGCCAAGATTTGCGTAAGCGCGAACACAAGATTGCTGATTTGACGAAGTAAATCCATAAAATTAATATTAGTAATTTATCGGTTATTCAGTAACAAATAAAGGACATAAATAGTAGCTGCGTTTTGAATAATAAGTAAAGGGATACCTAGCAAAAATGACCAACGTCTAGTTTTGTGACGAAAAGCGAACATACCAGCATACACTCCAATCGCACCGAGAACCGTAGCTAAAAAGAAAATAGCGCCCTCGGAAATGCGTCGCGCACCAGCACGAGTTGACTTCACCTTATCGGCCAACATAATAAAAAATGCCGTCAGATTCAGTAAACCGAATACTACCAATAAGTAAAGGGCAGCTGGATCAAGAACAATATTGAGTTCACTCATAATTTTAATTTCAACCAGGTCTTCCTATAGTTTCGAACTTCCTATAAATGATACTCGTTATATCAGGCGTGAGCAAGTACTGAAAAGTCGAGATGAAGCGAGGAAGCGTTGAAGCGAGGTCTGCGATAATCGTCATCTATTCTCTTTCTCACCTCCACGCTTCGGCGCTTCGTCGCCTCTTCGCTTCCTCCCCCTTCACTAAGTCCAATCGGGTTTCGTTATTCGGAG
>JANLIN010000120.1 GCA_024654345.1 Candidatus Komeilibacteria bacterium | reverse complement strand
AAAATGAACTGGGGTTTGAGGTACTTAATGAGGGTGAGGAAATTCCCCGATTATTGACGGGCCACATTGACTTGATTCAGGTGAGAAACGGACAAGTTCATCTTTTGGACTTCAAGCCGAACGCCGCCAAGGAAAGGCCGATTGAACAACTGACGTGGTACGCCTTGGCCTTGTCGCGATTAACCGGCTTGCGTTTATACGAATTCAAGTGTGCCTGGTTTGACGGCAAGGACTACTTTGAATTTTTCCCGTTGCACGTCGTGAAAAAAATCACTCATCGGATTAAGAATAAAAAAGTGTTTTTAAAAAGTCGCGGGACTTCGGTGGAAATTCCAAATGAGGACTTAGGAAGAAAAGTGAAAGTGGTATAAATTAATATGATGTACAACAATTTTAAAAAATATACGCCCAAAAAACCCGTGCACAAGTTTACCGATTTGGATGTCTATCAGCAAACACTGGCTTTGTCAGTGATTATTATGAAGGACCTAAAACCGAAACTGGCAAAATTGGAATATCCGTTTTTGGAAAATTTAATAAACGGTGCGACTTCAATACCATTGTGGATTAGCGAAGCCCATTCGGTAAGATTCGGCGACCATGCCGTCGGTCTGGGCTTATTGGAAAAAGCGATGTCCGGCTGTAATAAAATGGTGGTATACTTGGAACAAGTGAAAGGTGTGTATCGTCCCGCTGCCGAGGTTGCCGGTGGTTCTAAAGCAGGGACCGGTCTCGATGGTGACCTATTGGACGATTTGATAAAACGCTACCACGATGTGAGGACGAAAATATTTAGATTAAGTAAGAGCTGGCAGAAATGGTCGCCCCCGTCCCGAAGTTGACGGTGGCGTTGAGCCGAAGGGACAGATGAGACAAAAGGGACGACCAAAGGTCGGCAACAGACAAAATCGGCACTGGGGCGAAAAATAGAAAATACACATGGAAAATACAACAAAAATAGTTTTATTTAAGAAGAAACAAGTTCGTAAGACGCTCTATAATAATGAGTGGTGGTTTTCAGTTGTAGATGTGGTAGAAGCATTAACCGACAGTCCTAAACCAAGGGATTATTGGTATGTTATGAAAGTTAGAGTAAAAAGTGAGGCGGGATTTGAGTTGTCGACAATTTGTCGGCAACTGAAATTAGAATCTTCTGATGGTAAAAAATATGAAACAGATTGTGCCGACACCGAGGGTATTTTTCGCATTATTCAGTCAATACCATCTCCAAAAGCGGAACCATTCAAGCGATGGCTCGCAAAAGTGGGTTATGAACGCGTGCAGGAGATAGAGAATCCGGAATTAGCAACCAAGCGAACCAGGATACTTTATAAATTAAAAGGATACAGTGATGATTGGATAGAAAAAAGGATGCGAGGAATTGTTATTCGCGAAGAATTAACTGATGAATGGAAAAATAGGGGAGCGAGAGAAGATAAGGACTATGAAATACTGACGGCCGAAATATCAAAAGCAACTTTTGGTGTTACTCCAAACGAATATAAAAAATTGAAAGGGCTAAAACGCCAAAATCTGCGTGATCACATGGATGATTTTGAGCTTATCTTTAATATGCTTGGCGAGAGAGCGACGACCGAGATACACCGTACGGAAAATTCAAAAGGCGTGCCAAAATTAAAATCCGACGCCAAAGCGGGAGGGAATATCGCCGGCGGAGCGCGTAAAAAACTTGAAAAACGACTTGGTCGGTCAATAGTTACAAAAAGTAATTTTTTGAAGAAGGGAAAATAATATGGAAAACAAGCTAAAACAATTGAATAACGCACCGTGGAAAAAGGTTTCTGAGATACTGCCGGGTGCAAAGATAGCGATACCTGATATTGAAAGCGAAGGCGGGTTTTCGTGGGATGAGGTGGTATCAATTAAGCCGGTCGGACGTGAGGAGGTCTGGGATATTGAAGTTGAAGGCGTCCATAATTTTATGGGTAACGATATCTTCGCCCACAACACTTACGCTAACGGCGGTCCAGCTCTGCCGGCGCATGTCGTGGCCTATGACAGCGAGGGGAATCTAAAAAAAGCCGAGCCAAACGACTTGCCGGCCGGTATCATGACTGGATTTAGTGAAAACGGCAGTGTCAGCTTTGCTTTTAACAGCAAGGCCTTGGTCAAAGTTACCGACGAGAACGGGCCGGTGCGGGCGGGGGATCGTCTGACGGTTTCAAAGACCCAGCCCGGATTTGCGATGAAAATGACCGAAGCCGGCCAATCGCTCGGCATTGCTCTGAAAGATTTTGACAACACCGCTTTGGTATCCGAGGTGCTTGCTTTTTCCAATCCTCAATATTGGTCACCGCTTCCCGCTGCCGAGGTTGCCGGTGGTTCTAATAGCGGAGACCTGTCCCAAACTGCATCCAGCAGTACCTTGGTTACGGTTTCCTCTTCGGGTTCGCCGACGGATGTTTTGTCTACTTTGTTCAATGCGGTTTTGACCAGAGTCCAGAATCTCTGGGCTTCTGGAGATATTATCAAAGAAGGTATGAGCAAAACCTTCTTTGCAATTTCCAATTTACAATTATCAATTTCCAATGTTGGAGATTCAATCTCTACAATGATTTCGAATTGGGGGACTCGGTCAATTTCAATCTCTAATA
>JANLIN010000043.1 GCA_024654345.1 Candidatus Komeilibacteria bacterium | reverse complement strand
CAACCCCTGGGGTTGGAGGGAGCGGACCGTTGTTCTTGACATTCTCACGCTTTCGGAGCTAATATGAGTTACTTGAGAGCGTTGATCGTGATCAAGCCTTCTTTAACAAATTAATCAAAAAACCCGCGTTGATCGCGGGAGAAGGAGTTCTGTAATGAGTAATATTAAAATGCGCGACATTGTGAAAAGCGCAGAAAAAATTGTCGACAATCCGATTCTAGTGGATATTGTCGAGACGGCGACTTCCGCCAATGAAGCCGATAAGCACATGACCTCGCGCGGCTGGAGTAATGCTTTGGCGGCCCTGGTCAGTGATTCCGTTCACCTGAGAATATTGTATCCCGAAACCTGGCGGCTAATGGTAGAAGAATCTTGCTTTGCCAATAGTTTTGAATGGATCGACTCGGGAATAACAGATTTAAGAGTGGGGAATCTAAAATTTGGTGACGAGTTTAATTATACTGATGTACCGGCTTTCTGTTGGCCGCTTATGTTTAGGGAAGGAGACGAAGCGTTAAAGATAGGAACTGCTGTTGAAAAATTGTCATCCAGCCCATTTGTTAGTAGAGGCCTGTCTAAACCATTTATTATGCCAGTTGGAAGAGATTTTAGGTTCGACACTTTACAGCAAGTAACCTCTTTGGGTAGTGGACATGGTAGTGATCAAACGATTACTGAACTCCTTTCATATACCAGGGTGGACGAGAGTCTATATTTAAAGCTGAAAGTGGAGGGCGGTGCAATATTTATTTCCGGCAGATACATTGTGACTGAAGGAATATTGTCGGAAAGGGAGTATTATTATGTCTCTACCATAAGTGTGGCATATGACTCACATATATATTTGACTGATCACTTGTATTTGTACAGACGATTGGACAGAAAGAGTACCCCACTTCATTATGTGAATTATCGCAGGACGAAGAAGGATTATCCCGCTAAAATAATCGGACAGAGAATATACATATTTGATGAATATGGTCACTTTCATTCCTATAAAAATGAGCACTTGCCACTGATCCAGTTTTTCTGGCAGGAAAAGGCTAGTAAAAAATTCAAGCCCGATGTTCTCGGTGATGAAATGAAAAATATGGCGGACTATTTTCAAACTTTACTTGCCCGTCCGCCGAAGTCCATTACCAATATGTTGGGAAAGAGATTCGATGATTTTAAATCTCCTGAATCCTTCATTGCAAAAGCGCTGAAAAATGTAACTGGGAAATAACAGGAAAGGAAGTCGATTAACGGCTTCCTTTTTATATTAGGGCGTAAGAGTAAAACGACTCAGACCGGTCTTTTGCCGAGGGGCCAGAGGCTTCTCACTCGCGGGACATAAGTACCGAGAAGGGGGAGTAGGGAGCCGGCATATAATATGATACTTAGTGTCAGCAGAGAGTGAATGCCGGTTAAGAAAGACAGTATTTCCAACATCCCGCCAACAGCGGCGCCGATGAGATTGCTGGCGAAGGCGGCCGCTTTGGCCGATGTTCTTTTGAGCTTCTCAATGAATATGATACCGGAGAATAAAAAGGGAAGATTTAGAAAGGCGAGACCGGCGGTGACTTTTAATAATGTTGGTAAGGCGTTGATGCTGGCCAGAGGGACGAAAAATTGCATAGCCAAGGTGATAAATAAACCGATGTAGGCACCTCTTAAGGAAAGAGGTTTTTTGGCCTGGATAAGATTGGCTAGTAGTATAAAAATTAAAATGAAGGTGATAGTGAAAAGATTTGTTTGCCAAGTGTTGCCGAATAATAAGGATATCTTGCTGATGTTTTGGAACTCATAAAGAAGAAAACCGGCGCCGAGAAAGAAAAAATCCCAGGCAAATCGACCGTGTAATGGATAGGCTGTTTTAAGCAGCAACATTATTAGTAGCAAAAAAGCGGCGATCCAAAGGTGTAGTCGTGGCAGTCGGGGTGTGTCCAAGTATAGGTATGGCCAATCGTCGGTTAGAGAGTTGATATTACTTTCAAAGCTAGTGACACGGGGGGTGAGAAAATCACCAAGCTTTTTATCGCTGGCCAGTCTATTTCGTACTTCATCGGCGCCGGGGCCAGCGATGAAAACTATTCCTCCCCAGCCAAAGTAAGGAATATCCTGCATATTATACACTAGGAGGCTTTGTCCAAAAGTGGTGGTGAGACCCTTTTGCAGACGTTGGCCGATCCAGTCGCGACGGACGTCAAATGATAAAAAAACTAAACCATCGGGAGTCAAAATATCTTTGATCTCTTGGAAGGCTTCCTCAGTGTATAGATAGTGATCGAGTCGGACATTGGTGAGGGAGCTGGTAAGGGTGTGAGAGTCAGCCAGCCCCATAATGACCAGATCATATTTTTCGCGTGTTTGCTTGAAGAAGGCGCGACCATCGTCGTTATATACCTTAACACTAGTAGAGTCATAGGGTTTTTCCGGATGGTATAGTCGGCCCAGGGATATGATATCGGGATCTATTTCGACAGCGTCAATATTTGGTACATTGTGTCTGACGGCGGCCGCGACATCATTTCCGCCACCCGCGCCGACTATCAGAACACGAGAGCTGTCCGGTTTAAGCACAAAAGGCAGCTCATATTGGTCGCCATATTTAAGTAGCGTCGGCGAAACGTTATAACGACTCAATTTTTGTCGTAAAGTATCTTTATAGTCATTGGATAAGTCCAGTAGGCCCATATATCCGACATTGTTTACTTGTAGCATATACCCGGGAGGCTGTAGCTCTCTTTCCGGTAGCGCGAAGATCGATAGCTTCTGATAGGGCGACCAGACAGTGGTATGAGGCGTTGTTTGCCATGAGTAATAAATACCTCCGACCGTAAGTGCGCAACAAATCGCCATGATCAGTCGCTGACGCTTCTCTTGCGTTAGTAAGAATATAAGTACAATAGCCGCTATTATGCCAGCGTAAATAGATATTTTATAGACTGATAATCCCTGAAACGCCCACATACCAGCCAGTGAGGCGATGACATTGAAAGAATAAACGGCGATTATTTTCTTGGTATCGTCAAATAGCTCACCTAGCTTTTGGCCTAGCGGAAGGAAGATGGCGGTGACGGCAAAAAATAGAGCCAGGGTGAGGAGTAAGCCCAGTAAAGCAGCGGCTGAAGATCCGGACATATTTTGGAACCAGAGAAAGCTTTCATTCATCGGTGCCAAAAGATCCGTAATATTATTCAGCCAACCGAATATTACCGTCAGAGTAACAATGGTTAAAAGAATGGTAGCCAAGCTGAGCGGTATCTTCTTCTTTATGAGCATACCGGCGCCACTGCCGATGAATATTCCCAGGAGAAGGAGATTGGAGAAGTAAGCAAAGATACGGATTTCAGTGCCGATCAGACGTATCAAGAGCAATTCCAAGAAGAGAATGATGAAGCTGATCAATATAACCTTGGTATAAACTTTATTCATGCTATAAGGATACCAGTGGAAGGTCAATAATGTAAATACGACTGCATCATAAAACCGACCCGGTGAAGAGTCGGCTTTACAAAATTTAGTGGTGAGAATTAGCGACGAAAATCTCTGTGTCCGCCACCACCATGACGAGGGCGAAAATCATTATGGTCTTCTTGTGATTTGCCCGCGCTGACAGTGTATTCTTTATGGGATAAACCGATGCGACCCATTTCTTCATTAACTTCCAGTACACGGACTTTGATCTTATCGCCGATATTGACGACATCAGTGACTCTGGCTACGTGATCTTTGTGCAGATTTGAAATATGGACCATACCATCTTTGCCCGGAGTCAATTGGACGATGGCGCCGATTTCGTTACCTCTGTTCTTGTCGGTAACGATTTTAATGACCTCACCTTCGTATTCTTCCCCGATCTGTATTTTCTTGGTAATGCCTTTGATTATTTCTATTGCTTTTTGCATTCCCTCAGCATTTATAGAAGTGATCATGACGGTACCGTCTTGCTCAATGTCTATTTCCACGCCGGTCTTATCGATTATATCGTTGATAACCTTACCGCCGGGACCGATGACGTCACGGATCTGATCAACATCAATGTGTAACACTTCGATTCTAGGCGCGTAGGGTGACAATTCGGGTCGTGGAGTGGCGATTGCTTTATCCATCTCATCAAGGATATGCAGGCGAGCGGTTTTGGCCTTAGCCAGGGCTTCGCCCAAAATCTTGACGGGGATACCACCCAATTTGATATCCAACTGGATAGCGGTGACACCGTCACGCGTACCGGCGACTTTAAAATCCATATCACCGGCGTGATCTTCGAATCCCTGAATATCCGTCAATATCACATAATTATCAGGATTGTTGGGGTCTGAAACCAGCCCCATGGCGATACCGGCCACCGCTTTTTTGATCGGTACACCGGCGTCCATCAGCGCCAGACTGGATCCACAGGCGGAGGCCTGAGAGGATGAGCCGTTTGAAGACAGGACCTCTGATACTACACGAATGGTGTAAGGAAATTCTTCCTTGGTGGGTA
>JANLIN010000029.1 GCA_024654345.1 Candidatus Komeilibacteria bacterium | reverse complement strand
GCCAAAAGTAGTCCACCATTATAAGTGAAGCTTCTTCACAAGCTTCTTGATACGGTAAATCCCAGTTGGCATGCGGTGCCTGAGACATAAAAGGCACATCCAAATTATATTCGGCTGGCAGTTCAATCTCTTCACTATCTATGGGGTCGGCGTTATTGTCATCATTTACTTCCACCGGCTGTTGCCGCGGCTCTTCTGTCGCTTCGGCATTGAAGCTGGTCCGCGGTTGCGCGGGTGGAATATCCTCCGCCGTATAGGTGTCAGAAAAATCTCTTATTTCCTGTCGGTAAAAGAAGACCCCACCAATGATAATTAAAAGGATTATTAAAATTGAGATTGTTATTTTATTATTCATACTTCTACTATAATAGATATCGGGGGATGGAGCAAATAAAAAAAGCCCACCTCTAAAAAAGGCGAGCTGACAGAAAAAAATGTTAACGATTGATATAGCTCAGATAGTCCGAACTTTGTCTCCAGTCGCTCCATGGTATTGTCGGGTGTACGGTTTTACCACCAAACAGTATCGCCTGTTTAATAGCCACCGGTGGATATTCTCCATAGATATAAGCATTCACCAGCGTATGCCAATCGCCAACTCCGATATTTAAGGGGCCGATAAGATCATTGAGAATACGGCGCAGGTGATAAGCTAGCTCTGCTTCTTTGTCCAGATTCAGTCGCGGCTTGCCGTATGAAAAGGTCGTCACCGATACCTGATTTAATTTGCCTTCACCCAGTGGATTGTAACCGTGGGCAACTTCAGTGCCATCCAGATAGCCATCGCCATCTGAGTCCGGATTAAACGGGTCAGTGCCGTGATTTTTTTCCTCAACATCGGAAAGTCCATCATGATCACTGTCCAATATTGGATCAGGCAAAATCACGGCGGTAGCATTGGCCGCCGTCCGAAAGCTGTAAATAGAGGTCTCGGCGCGCTTCCGTCCGAAAGAATCATGCGCCTTGATCACAAAGTAGTAAACAGTGTTCGGTGTCAAATCATTAAATACTACCCGGTGTTCCAGTTGATAATTACCATTCCCTGTGGTCAGCTTGGATCGCAATCTGTTCGGCTCAGTACCATAGTAGACGGTTGATTTGGCGATATAATTTGTATCCCATGTAAAAAGTGCTCTATCAGAAAATATCCTCGTATCATCTTGGGTCAAGGGTTTCAAATTACTAATCTTCAGCGGCGATGTCTGTGCTTCAGTGGTAAACCTCATTATCTGTCCCTGAGTTATATTTCCGGCCTCATCGCTAATATCTATTTGGAGATAATACTCAGAATGTGGTTGTAGTCTCCCAATGAAAGCAAAGTGATCATTTTTTAACTGACGCACTCGTACCTCCTTATTAAGATTATTTTCAGAGTTGCCATACCGTATTACAGCTCTTACCACCTCATCACTGCGCCAGCTTACCGCCACTTCAGTATCAGAACGATCCTCTATCCGTTGACTGATAAATTTTGGTGAACGCGTATCGTGCATGCCATCCGTATCAAAACTTCGCACCAATGTTTCTGTCCGTTCGCCCTCCTTGTTGAGAGCTACGATTTTGTAAAAATAAATTGAATCAGCCTGCAATCCGTTTAGAGATACAGCATGAGTAAAAGAATACTCATTGTACGCGGCGTACCTATTAAGATCGCTAACTTGCTGCCCATAGAGAACAAAGCCGGTGGTCATCTCGTTCCAAGTATTCCATTGCAAACGCGCTCGTCCATTCTGTAGGTCGTAAAGCTTAATGTGGCTGATATTAATAGCCGCCTCCGCTTCCGGCACGGGGATGATAAAGACCGCCAACAGAGCGGAAATAACAATTATTTTGGTGATATTTTGCATATAATTTTAGTTAATAATCGATTATATAATATTATTTTACTTTTGTCAAGCTTGCTGAAAAAATGGCTTACCAATCACGGGGACGAAATTGCAATGCCTCTGCCACGTGGGCGGCATTTATTTCCCCCACTGCCTCGAGATCAGCGATAGTGCGTGCCACCTTTATGACTTTATAATAAGCGCGAGGCGACAAGAATAAAGTTTTGACAGCTCTATCCAGGAGCTCCTGACCGGCATCGTCCAAATAACAATATTTTCTCACCTCCTTATTTGTCAATGTGTTATTCAACCTACTGATTTGTCTGGCCTTTTGTCGTGCTCTCGCCTCCATAATGATACCTTTTTGATCGTGTCTTTGTATTGCATTCTGAATTTTCAGATGAGCGACGGGGACACGCGGGATATATAGGTGGAGATCGATTCTATCTAACAATGGTCCTGATATCTTGTGGCGATAACGAGAGATCTGCCCGGCCGCACATATACAACGCTTTTCTTTATCACCATAGTATCCGCACGGGCAGGGATTCATAGCCGCTACCAAAATGAATTCCGCCGGAAAATCATAGCTGCCGGAGGCACGCGCGATAGTGACGGTCTTTTCTTCTAACGGTTGGCGTAAATTCTCAATCACCGGCCGCGGAAATTCCGGTAACTCGTCCAAAAATAAGACACCCCGGTGTGCCAGAGTTATCTCGCCGGGAGAAGGAAAGCTACCGCCCCCGATTAACGATACTCCAGACGCTGTGTGGTGAGGATGGCGGAAGGGAGGTCTTTGAATCAAAGGATGAGTCTTGGAAAGTCTCCCCGCCACACTATAAATATTTGTCACCTCCAATGACTGCTGTAAATCCAAATCCGGCAGTAATGATACAAGACAACGGGCTAACATTGTTTTACCCGAGCCGGGCGGCCCGAAAAAAAGTACATTATGACCCCCGGCCGCCGCGATTTGCAGAGCTCTTTTGGCTAACTGTTGTCCCTGAACCTCATTCAGATCGCTACCATCGATAGACGGTGGCGCCGGTAAGGGCCGATATACTTGTCGCGGCAAGACAATAGTTCCTGATAAGTGCTCAACCAACTCCGATAAATTTTGGATCGGGAAAACTTCTAATTCTGCTAGTAGTGCTGCTTCGGCAGCATTGGCAACGGGTACGTATAATCTTTTTAGACCTTTTTCTTTCAAAGTACTGGCGACTGCCAAAACACCGCTTACCGGTCGCACTTCGCCATTGAGAGACAGCTCCCCTAGAAAACAAGCCTGCTCATCTTCATCCGTCAGAGATAATTGTCGACTGGTTAATAAAATACTCACGGCCACGCCCAAATCATAATGACTGCCAATTTTTTTTACGTCCGCTGGCGCCAGATTGACGATCACACGTTTCCCCGGCCAATAAAAACCACTGTTACGAACAGCCTGCTGGACTCTTTGTCGCGCCTCGGCAATACTCTGATCCGGCAAACCAACTATCACAAACGGCGGCGTGAAACCGGTGCCGATATCAGCCTCTATTTCCACAAGCTGACTTTTGAGCCCCAGAATTGTTGCTGAGATTACTTTTTCCGCCATTTTTTCATAAATAAAAAGGCTCCGGGTGCGGAACCTTTGCTTTGCTCTGTTGTGTTTCTACCTTAGCGCTGTTCTGACCGGATGTCAAGCGACACCTAATGTTTAAATACAGCCGGTAGAAAGTGTAGGTGTCCGGGCATCTATATAGATGCCCGGACACCAACACTTCAC